>NZ_JBHWZS010000255.1:0-12314 GCF_042728155.1 Streptomyces sp. NPDC060209 | reverse complement strand
GTCCACGGGGCCGCCGCCGTGCCACCAGTCATCGCAGGTGGCGGGAGGTGCGGGTGAGGCTGGAGGTACGGAACCGGGCGAGATCACCAGCCCGCAGGGGCGTAATCCTTCAGGAAGCAGCCGTAGAGCTCCTCACCCTGCTCGCCGCGCACGATCGGGTCGTAGACCCGGGCGGCGCCGTCGACGAGGTCGAGCGGGGCGTGAAAACCCTCCTCCGCAAGGCGGATCTTGTCGGGGTGCGGCCGCTCGTCAGTGATCCAGCCGGTGTCGACGGCGGTCATGAGGATGTGGTCCTTCTCGAACATCTCCTGGGCGCTGGTGCGCGTCAGCATGTTCAGCGCGGCCTTGGCCATGTTCGTGTGCGGGTGCCCCGCGCCCTTGTAGCCACGGCCGAACACCCCCTCCATCGCGGAGACGTTCACCACGTAGGCACGCCCCGCCGCGGCCCTGGCCATCGCGGGGCGAAGCCGGCTGATGAGGATGAAGGGCGCCGTGGAGTTGCAGAGCTGGACCTCCAGGAGCTCGATCGGCTCGACCTCGTCGACGGTCTGGATCCAGCTGTTCGTGTCGTGCAGGTCGGGGACCAGACCGCCGGCGTCGATCGCGGTGCCGGCGGCGATGCGGGCCGGCGAGGCGGACCCGGTCACCAGGGCGAGATCCGTGACGTCCTGAGCGCTCAGGCCCTCGCCCTCCTTGCGGGCGGCGGGCAGCGCGGCGACACGGTCGACCGTGCCGCTGCCGAACGTGCCGATCACCTGGGCGGCGGGCAGCTCGCCAGAAGGGAGCGGGGCGGACTCGGCGGCGAGCAGCTCGCTGTAGGCCTGCGGGGAGCGGCGGACGGTCTGTGCGGCGTTGTTGATCAGGATGTCCAGCGGGCCCTCGGCCGCGACCGAGTCGGCGAGCGCGACGACCTGGGCGGGGTCACGCAGGTCGATGCCGACGATCTTCAGGCGGTGGATCCACTCGTCGCTGTCCGGCATCGCCTTGAAGCGGCGGATGGCGTCGCTGGGGAAGCGGGTGGTGATGGTGGTGTGCGCTCCGTCGCGCAGCAGCCGCAGCGCGATGTACATGCCGATCTTGGCGCGGCCGCCGGTGAGCAGGGCCCGGCGTCCGGTGAGATCCGTGCGCGCGTCGCGCCGGCTGCGGTTCTCCTTGGCGCACTGCTGGCAGAGCTGGTGGTAGAAGGCGTCCACCTCGACGTACCGGGTCTTGCAGATGTAGCAGGACCTGGGGCGCTGGAGTATGCCGGCGATCTCGGCGGTGGCCGAGGAGGACGGGAGTACACCCTGCGTCTCGTCGTCGATGCGCTCGGCGGAGCCGGTCGCCGTGGCTTCCGTGACGGCCTTGTCGTGAGCGGTCTTGGCGGCGCGGCGCTCCTGGCGGCGGCGCTGCTTCACGGTGCGGTAGACCCCGGCGGTGGCCCGGCGCACGGCGATGGCGTCGGGGTGGTCGACATCGATGGTGTCCAGCTCGTCGAGCACGCTCAGGCAGACAGCCAGCCGCTCCGGGTCGATACCGGGACCGAACTCGTCGATACCGGGAGCGAACTCCTGGCTGTCCTGTGTCACCGTCATTGCCGTTCCTCTGTCACTCGTCACTCATGCCGCTGTCGGGGTGGGTGGGGAGTGATCCGGCCGGAGCCGGCGAGGGCAGGCGCGCACGGGCCGAATTGCCCCGGTCAAGTCTGCCATGAGTCGGGCGTTGCTCCGTTCGGCTGTCATCCCCCGCTCTCGCTGACCGAGAGGGGGGTCGCGATGTCCTCCAGGGACTTCTGCTCGGCCGCCACCGCGAAGAAGACCGCTACCAGCCCCGCGGCCACCATGAGGATGGCTCCGATGCAGAACGCCAGGACGGTGTCGCCGACCACCCCGCTGGCGGCCAGTTCCGCGAAGACCAGCGGGCCGGTGATGCCTCCTGCCGCCGTACCCACGGCGTAGAAGAACGCGATCGCCATCGCCCGGGTCTCCATGGGGAAGATCTCGCTCACCGTGAGATAGGCGGAGCTCGCCCCGGCCGAGGCGACGAAGAGGACCAGGCACCAGCAGCCGGTCATGGTGACGGCCGTCAGCGACCCGGCGCCGAAGAGCCACGCGGTGCCGAAGAGGAGCAGGCCGGAAAGGATGTACGTCCCCGCGATCATCGGCTTGCGCCCCACCGTGTCGAAGAGGCGGCCCAGGAGGAGCGGTCCCAGGAAGTTGAAGGCGGCGATGACGGCGAAGTAGTACCCGGTGGCGCCGCTGGAGACGTCGAAGAACTTCACCAGGATCGAGCCGAAGCCGAAGGTGATGGCGTTGTAGAGGAACGCCTGGCCGATGAAGAGGGAGATTCCGAGGACGGCCCGCTTGGGATACGAGCGGAAGACGGTCCGGGCGATCGTTCCGAAGCCGGTGCTCTTGCGCTGCCGCACCGTGATGGCGGGCTCGGCAGGAGGAAGACTGCTCCCGGTCTCCGCCTCCACTTCGCGCTCCACGCCGTCGACGAGCTTCTCCGCCGCTTGGTCCTGTCCGTGGATGAACATCCAGCGGGGACTCTCCGGCACGTGGCGGCGCACCAGGAGGATGACCAGTCCGAGGACCACGCCCAGCGCGAAGGTGAGCCGCCAGCCGATGTCCTTGGGAAAGATGTCGGTGTTCAGCGCGAGGACGGAGAGCAGTGAACCGGCCACGGCGCCGAGCCAGAAGCTGCCGTTGATGATGAGGTCGACGCGGCCCCTGTACTTGCTGGGGATCAGCTCGTCGATGGCCGAGTTGATCGCCGCGTACTCCCCGCCGATCCCGAAGCCCGTCAGAAAGCGGAAGAGGAAGAACCACCACGCCGAGAAGGAGACCGCGGTGAGCGCGGTTGCCGCCAGGTAGACGGCGAGGGTGATCAGGAAGAGCTTCTTGCGTCCGAAACGGTCGGTGAGCCACCCGAAGACCAGCGCACCGGAGCAGGCGCCCGCCACGTACAGCGCTGCGGCGATGCCGGTGACCTGCGCGTCGGTGATGGCCAGTCCGCTGCCGTCCTCGGACAGCCGGCTGGCGATGTTGCCGACGACCGTGACCTCGAGTCCGTCGAGGATCCAGACCGTGCCCAGGCCGATCACGATCATCCAGTGCCAACGCGACCAGGGCAGCCGGTCGAGCCGTGCCGGGATCCTGGTCGTGACTGTCGGTCCGCCTGCCGTGCCGGTGCCGCTCATGAGCCCCTCCTCCGCTTCCGGAACACACAGGTGCCCTGAACGAGGCGCGAGTCACACCTCGGCCGTGCAGGGTAACCGGAACCACCCGCTCGAACACGGACCGTTACACCCGATGGCTCCATCCGGCCCTGTCGCGGATCTCCGAAAAAAACTTCGGTATTCGGTGGCATTACTTCCGGATAGCGGGGCATGCGCCCGTCACTGCAGCGGAAACCAGGGAGGGCGACACCATGACGGCCATGTCAGTGCGAACCACCGAAGCGATCGGCACGGCGGCGACGCGGTGCGACGAGGCGGGCGGGGTTGCGGACACTGCTGCGCTTCCGTGGATCGAGGACGCCGGCAAGGTGGCCCCGCAGGATGCCCGGGCCATGTCGAAGCTCTTCTTCGACCGGCTCCAGGTCCTCGAGGAGGGGACCCACGAACACCAGTACGCGCGCAACACCCTGATCGAGATGAATCTCTCCCTTGTGCGCTTCGCCGCCTCGCGGTTCCGCAACCGGGGCGGTGACGACACCGAGGACATCATCCAGGTGGGGACGATCGGCCTGATCAAGGCGATCGACCGGTTCGACCTGTCGCGCGAGGTCGAGTTCGCGACCTTCGCGGTGCCGTACATCGTCGGTGAGATCAAGCGGTTCTTCCGCGACACGACCTGGTCCGTGCACGTGCCGCGACGGCTCCAGGAGCTGCGGGTCGAGCTGGCCAAGGCCAAGGAGCAGCTGTCGGCGAAGCTCGACCGCGACCCGACGGTCGCGGAGCTCTCCGCACACCTCGATCTCCCCGAGGAGGAGATCATCGAGGGTCTCGTCGCCGCCAACGGCTACTCCGCGGGCTCCCTGGACACCCCGAACGCCGACAGCGAATCGGGCAGTGACCAGCGCGCCTACGCCGATCTCCTGGGCGAGGACGACCCGGGGATGGAGAGCGTCGAGAATCTGCACACCCTGGCTCCGCTGCTGCGACAGCTGGACGACCGGGAGCGGAAGATCGTCCGTATGCGCTTCGGTCAGGAGATGACGCAGGCGCAGATCGGCGCTGAGCTGGGCGTCTCCCAGATGCACGTGTCGCGCCTGCTCAGCAGGATCGTCCAACGCCTGCGCGCCGGAATGAGCGTCGAGGCCTGATCCGACAACGTACGCACTGGACGACTGAGGCCCGGCCGAGTGCCGGGCCTCAGTCACATATGCTTCCTGCCGATACGGCCGTGGGTCTCCCGTGCCGTCCGTCGGAGGGGGTGGGTGTGACCGAGTCGCCGTTGGAACTCTCTGCGCGTACGCAGCCCGGCGTGATTCCCGAGCAGCAGAGGGTGCCGGTCTCCGAGGCGTCCGTCTGGGACGTCGACGCGGTCCTGCTGCTGGTCGAGGACGACTCCGGGGACGCGCTCCTGGTCGAGGAGATGCTCACCGACAGCGAGCTGGACGCCCCGCTCACGTGGTGCAAGACGCTGGCCGAGGCGCGGCGGTTCCTGCTCGGCTGCCGCACGTCGGTCTGCGTCCTGCTGGATCTGCACCTGCCCGATGTGAACGGCCTCGACGCCGTCCGTCAGCTCGTCGAGTCCGCCCCCGATGCGGCCGTGATCGTGCTGACCGGTCTCGACGAGTCGGAGACGGGGCTGTCCGCGGTGGCGCAGGGCGCCCAGGACTACCTGGTCAAGGGCCGGATCGATCCCGAGGTGCTGGGCCGCGCCGTCCGCTACGCCCTCCAGCGCAAGCACGCCGAGCGGTCTGCGGCCGCTATGCGCACCAGCCGGCTGATCGCCCAGGAGAACGCCCGTCTGGAACGCGCGCTGCTGCCGATTCCGCTGCTGCTGGACGACAGTTTCCAGGTGGCCGCGCGCTACGAGGCCGGGCGCGCCCACGGGCTCCTGAGCGGCGACTTCTACGACGTGGTGCAGACCGCCGACGGCGCGGTGCACGCGGTGATCGGTGATGTGTCGGGGCACGGTGCCGCGGAGGCCGCCCTGGGGGTCTGTCTCCGTGTCGCGTGGCGCACGGCCGTACTCACCGGTGTCACGCAGCGCGAGAAGATCGGTCTCCTGGAGGAGATACTCGTCGCCGAGCGGTCCGATCCCCATGTGTTCGCCACCGTGACCACGCTCGTCTTTCCGCCGGGCCGGGACAGGGTGCTCGTCGCTCGGGCCGGGCACCCCGGACTGCTGCTCCGGCGCGGCACGGAGGTCAGCTGGGTGGAGCCCGACGCCGGCATGGCCCTCGGACTGCTGCCCGGCGCCGGCCGCTGGACGATCACGGAACTGGAGCTCTCCCCCGGCAGTGAGCTCGTCCTGTTCACCGACGGCCTGTTCGAGGGGCGTACGGGGCCCAGCTCCCGGCTGGGCGAGGAAGGCCTGCTGGCCATGGCCGGCAAGTACGGCGCGCTGGAACCCCGCGCGTTCGTCGACGCGCTGATCGCCGAGGCCACCGAGAGTGCTTCTCCGTACGGCGGACTGGCCGACGACGTCGCCGTACTTCATCTGGGCTGGAAGGCGAACTCATGAGCACCGAGGAGCCGGCTGCCGGTCGGTCCGGCCCGATAGCCCGGCTGTCGGTACAGAACTGGGTCCACCTGATCCTGGCCGGCTTCGTGCTGGTGGTCTGCGGATGCCTCGTCGTGGGCGGGCTCGTCCTCTCCCGTATCTCCGACCGGACCACGGACCTCGTGGACCGCATCCAGCCGGCCCGCTCCGCCTCGTTCCAGCTGCAGAACTCGCTCCTCGACCAGGAGACCGGGGTGCGCGGTTTCGCGCTCACGGGTGACACCTCGTTCCTGGAGCCCTATGAGGCGGGCATGCGGGCCGAGCGGGAGCGGATGGCCCGGGTGCGCTCACTGACCGGGAACGAGCAGCCGTATGCCGAGGACCTGAACCGGATCGAGAGGGCGTCCAAGCAGTGGCGGACTCTGCGGGCCGAGCCGCTCATCGCGGCGGTGCGGGCGAGCGGGCCCACCGGCGCGTCCTCGGCCCCGATCACGCGCAGCAAGTCGGAGTTCGACGCACTGCGCCTTCTGTACACCACCCAGCAGAACCACCTGGACGACGCACGCGACACGGCCCGCGCCGAGCTGGATGACGCGCGCACCACTCGCGACCGGGTGCTCATCGCTCTGGTGATCGGCTTCGTGCTGGCCGTCGTGTCGCTGAGTCTGCTGCTGCACCGCATGGTGGGCCGGCCGCTGGACGCGCTGACCGCGGCGTCGAACAAGGTGAGGTCGGGCGCTTTCTCAGGGAAGATCGACGTCCGCGGCCCGTCGGACGTCAGGGCGGTGGCCGCGGCGGCCGAGGACATGCGCCGGCGTCTGGTCGCGGAGCTGGCCGAGACCCAGGAGCGGGAGACGCTGCTGGCCGAGCAGACCACGGAGCTTCGCCGGTCCAATTCCGAACTGGAACAGTTCGCCTACGTGGCTTCGCACGACCTCCAGGAGCCGCTCCGGAAGGTGGCCTCCTTCTGCCAGTTGCTGGACAAGCGGTACGGCTCGGAGCTCGACGACCGCGGCAGGCAGTACATCGACTTCGCGGTCGACGGCGCCAAGCGGATGCAGGTGCTCATCAACGACCTGCTGACCTTCTCCCGGGTGGGCCGGGTGCAGCAGAGCTGGAAACCCGTCGATCTCGACGCGGCCCTGGACCGGGCCCTCAACAATCTCACCCTGGCCGTCGAGGAGTCCGGAGCGGTCGTCGTACGCGAGGAGCCGCTGCCGGAGCTGCTGGGCGACTCGACGTCGCTCACCATGGTGTGGCAGAACCTCATCGGGAACGCGGTCAAGTTCCGCCGGACCGATGTGCCGTGCCGGATCACGGTCGGGTGTGTCCGTGAGGGCGAGGACTGGCATCTGACGGTCGCCGACAACGGCATCGGGATCGCGCCGGAATTCGCCGACAAGGTCTTCATCATCTTCCAGCGCCTGCACGCCCGCGACGAGTACGAGGGAACCGGAATCGGGCTCTCCCTCTGCCGCAAGATCATCGAGTTCCACGGTGGCCGGATCTGGCTGGACCCGGAACCTGCCGAGGGCACACTGATTCACTTCACCCTGCCCGTCCTTCCTGAGGCCCCCACGCACACCACGGCGGAGCTGCTCGCCCCCGCCCCGCTCACCCCCCGGTCGGGAGACACCCCGTGAACGACGCCGTCAAGCCCATCGAGGTCCTGCTCGTCGAGGACGACCCCGGCGACGAGCTGATGACCCGTGAGGCGTTCGAGGACAACAAGATCCAAAACACCCTCCATGTGGTGCGCGACGGGCAGGAGGCTCTGGACTTCCTCTACCGCCAGGGCGAATACGGTGACGCCCCGCGCCCGGACCTGGTGCTTCTGGACCTGAATCTGCCGAAGTACGACGGCAGGCAGGTCCTCGAGCGGATCAAGACGGACCCTGAACTGGCGCTGATCCCGGTAGTGGTCCTCACCACGTCCTCGGCCGAGGAGGACATCCTGCGCAGCTACAAACTGCATGCCAACGCCTATGTCACCAAGCCGGTCGACCTGGAGCAGTTCATCGGGGCGGTGCGCCAGATCGACGACTTTTTCGTGAGCGTGGTCCGACTGCCCCCGCGTGCGTAAGATCTGGAGGGATCTCCCGGAGTGGGATCTCTCGACGCGGGTAGACGAACGGCGAGAAGAGGTCTGCGACCTCCCCTGCGGCGCCCTGGCTGGAGCACATGAACGAACAGGCCACTTCACGGCCGGACGACCCCTTCCAGGGGTCCCCGTCCACGGAGGTTCTGCTCGCCGCTGAGGTGTTCGACGGCGAGCCCGGATGCATCGCGCAGGCGCGCGCGCTCGCCGACCGTTTCCTTGCCCGGCTCGCGGCCGAGTGGCTCGCGGTCCTCGGCGAGCACACCCGCAGCGATCTGATGCTGGCGGTCAGCGAGCTCGTCACCAACGCGGACCGCTACAGCCACGGTCCGTATCTGCTGGAGCTGGAGGGCGACGCGCGGCGCATCAGCGTCACGGTGTACGACAGCAGCACGGCGCTCCCGGTGCTCTACTCGCCCGACCCGGCCCGCCTCGGCGGTCACGGCATGGAGATCGTGGTCGCGCTCTGCGATCGGCTCACGGCCGAGCGGGTGCCCGTCGGCAAACGCATCCGCGCCGAGTTCATGCTCAGCACCTGACCGGCGCCGCGGTGCCCGGCCCAGGGACGACGGCCGATCCCGTGCCGTTCCGGATACCTGGCGCGGTCGGCCGGTGGCATGGCGTCACCTCTTCGGCGAACTTCTGAGCCCTCGGGCAAGGAGGACTACCGTCAGGAGGAGGACCCAGGAGTACTGGACGTACTACTGGAGCAGTACGCCGTCGCCGAATCGCCGCCTCAGGGACGACGACGCGGCGGCTCGGACGGGACATCGTGGTGTACATGAGTTCCCTCGCGCTTTCCGTGCTGCTGTCACTGGTCTCCGCCGTCGCCTACGCGGCCGGCGCGATCGTCCAGGAGCGCGTGGCCGCGGCCGGTGGCAGCCGCCCCTACGCACCGCTGCGCAACGGCGTCTGGTGGGTGGCGGTGGCGCTCAACGGTGTGGGAGCGGTGCTGCACGTCGTGGCGCTGGCGTACGGGCCCCTCAGCCTCGTACAGCCCCTCGGAGCCCTGACGATCGTCTTCGCGCTGCCGATGGCCGCGCTCTTCGTCCACCGCAGGGCGGGGCGGACGGCCTGGCGCGGCGCCGTGATGGCCACGGTCGGCCTGGCCGGTCTGCTGGCTCTCACGGGGAGCGCCGGATCCCACACGCTGGCCGGGCCGGAGCAGTTCGTGCTCGCGACCGGGACAACCGGCGCCGTGGTGGTCCTGATGGTTCTCGCCAAGGGGCTGCACAGGCCGATGCTGCGCAGCGTGGTGCTGGCCACCGGCGCCGGTGTGGCCTTCGGCATGGCGTCCGTGTTCACGAAGACCGTGGCGGTGGAGTGGACCTCCGGCGCGGTGACCTCCGGGCTGCCGACCCTCCTGGTGATCGCGGGGCTCGCAGCCGCGGGGCTGCTGCTCTCCCAGGCCGCGTACCGGGGCGCCGGGCTGACGGCGCCGCTCGCGACGGTCACCGTGGTCAACCCGGTCGTCGCGGCCGCCGTGGGCATCACGATGTTCGGGGAGCAGTTCCGCTACGGCATGACGGGCACCCTGCTCGCCCTCGGCTGCGGTGTGCTGGCGGCGGCCGGTCTGGTGCTGCTGACCACGGAGCGGGTGGGAGCCGAGCGGCGTACGCCGGAGCGGACGGGATCCGGGGAGCGCACGCCGGAGGAGCGCGTCGACGCGCCTGCCGGGGGCGCCGACGCGCCTCACACAGTGGTGCTGCCCGAGCCGGCGAAGCCCGTGGCTCCCCAGGGATCGGCGGTTCTGCCGGACCCGTTTCCGGCCCCCACGGCGCTCTCCCTCCCGCTGACCCTGCCGTTGGACCACGGCGGCGGGCGCGTGGAGTTCGGCGGCAGGCGACCGGCTGCCGGCCCGGCCCGCCGGGGTGACTTAGAGGGCCGGGCAAGGACCGTTCAGACGCTGACGCCGCCGGCCCTGAGGTAGGCCAGGGGGTCGATGTCGGATCCGTAGCCGGGGCCGGTACGGATCTCGAAGTGCAGGTGCGGGCCGGTGCTGTTGCCGGTGGATCCCGAGCGTGCGATCCGCTGGCCGCTGCCGACCTGCTGCCCCTCGCGCACATGCAGCGAGGAGAGGTGTGCGTACTGGCTGTACCTGCCGTCGCTGTGCCGTATGACGATCTCGTAGCCGTACGCGCCCGCCCAGCCGGCCGAGACGACCTTGCCCGGCGCCACGGCCTTCACGGAGGTGCCCGTGGGGACCGGGAAGTCGACGCCCGTGTGGTAGCCGCTGGACCACGAACCGGCCTGGTGGTACGGGGTTCCGGTGCGGGCCGACACGGGGGCGGTGAGGCCGGAGCGCGGCTTGGACGCCTTCTTCTCAGCGGCGGGCCTGGCCTTCTCCGTGGCCTTCGGAGTGGCTTTCGGGGTGGCCTTCGGGGTGGCGGGCTTCTCCGTGGCCTTCGGGGTGGCGGTCCTGGGGGCCGCCTTCTTCGCGGCCTCGGGAGCGGCGGGCCTGGGCGCGGCCTTCTGCTTCGGGGCCGTCGGCGGGGTCGCGGTCACGTCCAGGGTCAGCCGCTGTCCCGGGATGATCAGGTCGGGGTCGGTGCCCACCACGGTGCGGTTGGCCGCGTACAGCTGCTGCCAGCCGCCCCGGACCCGCTCGGCGGACGCGATGCCGGAGAGGGAGTCGCCGCGCGCGACGGTGTACGACTCGCGCTGACCGGGCACGGCGGTGGGTGACGCCTTGGCCGCCCCGGTGTCACGGGCGGCCTTCTTCGAAGGGCCGGACTGCGACGTCTTGCCCTGCCCGGCCTCGACGGCCACCTGCCGCTTCGACTGCGGGGCGACGTCGGGCGCGTCACCGCCCTGCTTCAGCCCGGCCCGTACGGAACACGTCGGCCAGGCCCCCGGGCCCTGCCCGTCGAGCACCTTCTCGGCGACTGCTATCTGCT
Source organism: Streptomyces sp. NPDC060209 (assembly GCF_042728155.1). Taxonomy (NCBI): domain Bacteria; kingdom Bacillati; phylum Actinomycetota; class Actinomycetes; order Kitasatosporales; family Streptomycetaceae; genus Streptomyces; species Streptomyces sp. NPDC060209. The sequence goes on along the minus strand of NZ_JBHWZS010000255.1, from coordinate 1,662 downwards.
GGTCCTTGGTCGCCAGATCTGCCCGGGCGGCGTAGGCCGTGCCTCCGTAGGCGGCCCAGGTCGACCGGGTGAACTGCAGGCCCCCGTAATAGCCGTTGCCCGTGTTGATGTGCCAGTTCCCGGTCGACTCGCAGGCGGCGACCTTCTCCCACACATCGGTCGTGGCAGCCCCTGCCGAGGCAGCCGTGAGAAGCGGGAGCGCGATGCCCGCGCCTCCCGCCGTCACCGTGAGCGAAGCACGGTTGATCCGGCTGGGCTGGTATCTGCGGTGCCGTCCGTTCGCGGCCATGATCAGGCTCCCCCACTGGCAGTAGGACACGTCGCAAGCGGCCAACTTATGGGCACACAGCGGGTGATGACAAGTGAACAGTGAGCGCTTGCCGCCCAGTGGCCCCGGCGCACAACCCCGGCGGGCGGAACGGGGATGCCCCTCGGCCGCCGCTGCCGCATGACCGTGAGCTGACGGAAGAGCAATGGGAGAGCGCTCTATCTCCTCGTCCTCCTGATGCTATAAATGCGCTCATGACCGATGCTCTGCGACCGGCCGGCGCGGCCCCCACCCTGGAGGATGTGGCGCGGGCGGCCGGTGTCTCGCGCGCCACGGTCTCGCGCGTCGTCAACGGGGTGCGCAACGTCGACCCGGCGATCCAGGAGGCCGTGCGACAGGCTGTCTCCGTCACCGGCTACGCACCCAACCGCGCGGCCCGCTCGCTGGTCACCCGTCGCACGGACGCCATCGCCCTGGTGGTGTCCGGTGCGGGGGTCGAGCCGGACGGCCGAGGCCCCGCCGAGGAGGGGTCCTTCACCGCACAGGTCTTCGCGGACCCGTTCTTCGGCCGGGTGGTGACGGGGGTCGTCAACTATCTGCGGCCGCGCGGGATGCACCCGGTGCTGATGTTCGCCGAGACCTCGCGGGCCCGGGACGAAGTGGTGGCGTACCTGCGGCAGGGCAGCGCCGACGGGGCGCTGATCGTGTCGACGCACGCGGAGGACCCGCTGCCGGGCCTGATCGCGGATGCCGGCCTGACCGCCGTCCTGTACGCGCGCCCTGCCCGGCCGGTCGGGATCAGCTACGTCGATCTGGCCCACCGGGACGGCGCCCGCCTGGCGGCGGAGCATCTTCTGGCGCGCGGCTGCCGGCGGATCGCCACCATCAGCGGGCCGCTGGCCGTACCGGCGGGGCGGGAAAGGCTGGCGGGCTTCCAGGACGCTCTGGCGCAGAGGGGATCATCCGTTCCCCCGGTCGCCGAAGGGCAGTTCACCCAGGAGAGCGGTGAGGCCGCGATGGAGCGGCTGCTCGCCGAACACCCCGACCTGGACGGGGTGTTCGCGGGGAACGACCTGATGGCGACGGGGGCCTGCCACGTCCTGCGAGAACACGGCAGACGGGTACCCGAGGACGTGGCCGTGATCGGCTTCGACGACAGCAGCGCCGCCTCGGCCTGCCGGCCGCCGCTCACGACGGTGCGGCAGCCGGTGGAGGACATGGCGGCGGAAATGGCCGGTCTGCTGCTGGACCGGCTGGCCGCACCGGACCGGCCGGTGACGTCGGTGATCTTCGAACCGGTGCTGGTGGTACGGGATTCCGCTTAGGAGCCCTTCGTCCGGATCAGACCGGCCTGCGCCGCGAGGGGTCTGCCCGGTGACCGCGCCGCACCGCGG
>NZ_JBHWZS010000254.1:0-12350 GCF_042728155.1 Streptomyces sp. NPDC060209 | reverse complement strand
GTGCGTCGGGGGCCGGTCCTACTTGCCCAGTACCGCCTTCATCACGTCCTTCGCGATCGGGCCGCCCAGGCCACCGCCCGAGATGTCCGAGCGGGAGATGTCCATCGCGGTCGGGTCGATGAACACCGCGACCGCCACCGACTGGCCGTCGGACTTCTTGCCGTACGAGACGAACCAGCCGTACGGGACTTCCTTGCTCACGTCGTCCCCGCGCTGAGCCGTACCCGTCTTGCCGCCCACCGTCACGCCGTCGATCAGGGCGCGCTTCGCGCTGCCCTCCTTGGCGGTGAACTCCATCATCTCCTGGACCTTCTTCGCCGTCTCCTCGGAGACCGCCTCGCTCTTGAGCTGCGGCTCGTGCTCCTCCAGCGTGGAGAGATCCGGGCCGTCCAGCTTCTCCACGATGTACGGCTGCATCAGCTTGCCGTCGTTGGCGAGGGCCGCCGTGACCATGGCCATCTGCATCGGGGTGCTCGTGAGGCTGCCCTGGCCCATGCCGGTGAGTGCGGTGCCGGGCTTGTCGAGCTTCTCGGGGTAGAGGCTCTTGGTGGCGAGCATGTCGCCGAAGGCGTCGGAGTAGACGTCCGCGTTGAAGCCGAACTTCTCGGCCGTCTCGCGCATCCCCTGGTCGCCCACCTTGAGGGCGGCGTCCAGGAAGACGTTGTTGCAGGAGTACTGCATGGCCGTCTTCATCGACGCCTTGTTGCAGACCGCGTCGCCGGCCTCACTGCTGATCTTGCTCGACGAGAGCGGCAGCGGGTACGGGGAGACCGCGTCGGTAGGGGCGTCGACGTCCGTGACGACGCCGTGTTCCAGAGCCGCGGCGGCCGTGAGGATCTTGAAGGTGGAGCCGGGCGGGAAGGTCTCGCGCAGCGGCCGGTTGGCCAGCGGCTTGCTCTTCTCGTCGACCATCGCCTGGAACTTGTCGCCCTCCTTGAAGGAGTTGCCGGCGAACACCGAAGGGTCGTACGAGGGTGTCGAGACCAGGGCGAGGACCTTGCCGGTCGACGGTTCGAGGGCGACGACCGCGCCCCGGGCGTCGAGGTCGGTCAGGCCCTTGTAGCCCGCCTCCTGCGCCTTCGGGTCGATGGTGGTGACCACATTGCCGCCGCGCTTCTCCTCACCGGTGAGGATGCCCTTGGCGTTCTGGAAGGCGAAGCGCTCGTCCTGGCCGCTGAGGATGCTGTCGTACGTCTTCTCCAGGAGGGACATGCCCTGCGCCTGGGAGGCGTAGCCGGTGACGGGGGCGTACATCGGGCCCTGCTTGAAGGTGCGCTGGTACTTGAAGTCGGTCCCCTCGACCTCCTTCGACCCCGTGATCGCCTTGCCGCCCACGATGATGTCGCCGCGTGGGGTGGCGAACTGGGTGATCTTGACGCGCCGATTGTGCTCGTGGGTGGCCAGCTCCTCGCTCTTGGCGTACTGGAGCCAGTTCGTCCGTATCAGCAGAGCCAGCATCAACAGCCCACAGAATATGGCTATGTGCCGCAACGGCCTGTTCATCGCGCTCCCGCTCCCCAGGCAGCCGAGCACACACGCACATGGGCCGCACCATCGATGTCCGAATGTGATAGATGCGATTTTAGCGTCGTCGGTTGCATCGGAAGTTCACCACGGCAGGTTATGAGCCACAGGTTTCTCACAGATACGCCGCATACGCGTCCAGCGCGCGCAGCACCTCGGCCTCCTCGGCCGGGGGCAGTTGCAGGACGACCTCGTCGACGCCCAGATCCGCGTAGTACGCCAGCTTCCCCGGCGAGGGCTGGACGGCGTACGGAACCACCTGGAGCTGCTTCGGGTCCCGCCCCGCCTCCTCCCAGGCCGTACGCAGCTTCGGCACGGACTCCGACAGGCCGCGCCCGCCGATCGGCAGCCAGCCGTCCGCCTCCTGGGCGATCCGCGCGAACAGCTTCGGCCCGGCCGCCCCGCCGATCAGGGTGCGCGGGCCGTTCACCGGCCCGCGCGGCTTCTGCACCGGCTTCGGATAGGCGTGGCTCGCCCGGACAGACTCGAACTCTCCGTCGTACGCCGTCGGTTCGTCCGCCCACAGGGCCCGCATCAGGGCCAGCCGCTCACTGCCGAGCGCGCGGCGGGTCGACCATTGCACGCCGTGGTCGGCGGCCTCCTCCACATTCCAGCCGTAGCCGATACCGAGCGTGAGGCGGCCGCCGGAGAGATGGTCGAGCGTGGCGGCCTGCTTCGCCAGATCGATGGGGTCGTGCTGGGCGATCAGCGTGATGCCGGTGCCGAGGGCCAGCCGCTCGGTGACGGCGGCGGCCTGCCCCAGCGCGACGAAGGGGTCGAGGGTGCGGCCGTACTCGTCCGGCAGCTCACCGCCCGCCGGATACGGGGTGTCCCGGCTCACGGGGATGTGGGTGTGCTCGGGCAGATACAGCCCGGCGAACCCGCGCTGCTCCAGCTCGCGCGCGAGCCGGACCGGCGTGATCGTCTCGTCGGTGAGGAAGATCGTTGTGGCGATCCGCATGCGAGGCTCCTCGGTCGTCGTCCGTGACGGCTCCAAGGTATGCGGTGCGGCTCACCGCCGAGGCCGCTCCGCAGAGCTTGTCGCTCCGTTTCGGCCGCAACTCCCTTCCCGTCCCTCCGCACACCGTCCCGCGCCGCGACGTGGGCGAGCGCGCACCTGGTCTCCGAGGTGAAGGCCGCCCTGCCCGGCCTGCTCGGTGAGGACGCCTCGGACGCGTACGTCTGGATCGCCTGCGACACGGCGACGACCAGGGCCCTCGGCTCCTACGCCCGCAAGGAACTGGCCGTCCCCAAGGACCGGGTGAACGCGCTGGGTTACTGGCGCGCCGACTGAGTCTCGCGGTCACCCGGCCGTTCTGCCGATCAGTCGCTCACCACGAACGCCGGGGTCTCCTTCGTCAGCACCTCACCGCGGAAGAACGCCGGACTGCGACGCCGCACGGCCTCCATCAGCACCACGCCGAGCAGCAGCAGCCCGACACCGATGACGAAGACGGAGCCGACGCCGAGGACGGACGATCCGGAGCCGTACGCCGGGTCCCACATGTCGTACAGGGTCTTGCCGAAGACCGCCGTGAGCAGGATGCCGCCGACGACGGGGCACAGGCCCTTGAAGACGAGGTCGCGGGCGGACCGGGTGAGGTCGGCGCGGAAGTACCAGGCACAGGCGAAAGCCGTCAGCGCGTAGTAGAAGCAGATCATCAGGCCGAGCGCGTAGATCGTGTCGACCAGGACGTGCTCGCTGACCAGGGTCATCACCGTGTAGAACACCCCGGTCGCGACCCCTGCCACCACCGTGGCCCTGCCGGGCGTCCGGAAGCGGGGGTGGACCTTGGCGTACGAGGCGGGCAGCGCCTCGTACGCCGCCATCGCCAGGACCGTGCGTGCGACCGGGATGAAGGTCGTCTGCAGACTCGCGGCCGCCGAGGCCAGCACCGCCACGAAGAGCAGGATGCCGAGGCCGGGCCCCATGACCGGGCCGGCCAGGGCGGCGAAGACGTTGTCGGAGGTGTCCGGGTTGGCCAGACCCAGCCCGGAGCCGCCGGTACCGACGGCCATCTGGGCGGCGATTCCGGTGGCCAGGTAGGAGCCGACCAGGACGACCATCGCGATGAGGGCGGCACGGCCGGGCGTCTTCTCGGATCCTGTGGTCTCCTCGTTGGCGGTGAGACAGGTGTCCCAGCCCCAGAACATGAAGATCGAGAGGGACAGCCCCGCCGTGAAGGCGGCGAAGGACCGGACGGCGAACGGGTTCAGCCAGGACCAGGAGAAGTCCGTGGACGTCGCGGCGAAGTCGCCGCTGCCCGCCTTCTGCAGGGCCATCGCCACGAACACCACGAGGACCACGAGCTGGAGGGCCACGAGGGTGTACTGGAGGCCCTTGGTGGCCGTCATCCCCCGGTAGCTGATCGCCGTCGCGACGGCGATCAGGATGAGGCACGTGAGGATGTGGACCGGTTTGCTGCCGTCCAGGGCGGCGACCCGGTCGCTGCCGGAGATCTCGCCGGCCAGCAGCCAGAAGTAGGAGGTGGCGACGCCCGCAAGGTTCGACAGGACGATGATCGTGGCGATCACCAGCCCCCAGCCGCACATCCACCCCAGACGCGGCCCGAAGGCCTTCACCGTCCAGGTGAACGAGGTCCCGCAGTCCGGCACGGCCTTGTTGAGCTCCCGGTACGCGAAGGCGACCAGCAGCATCGGGAGGAACCCGGCCAGGAAGACGGCGGGCATCTGCACACCGACCTCGCCGGCGGTGGAGCCGAGGGTGGAGGTCAGGCAGTACACCGGAGCGACGGTGGAGATACCGAGGACGGCACTGCCCACCAGGCCGACGGAGTTCCCGCCGAGGCCCTTCTCGCGTACGCCGCCGTCGGCCGGGACGCCGCTTCCCCGTACCGCGTCTCCGGCCTGTGGCCGCGCGTCCAGCTCAGTCATGGGGAGGACGCTATGCGCTGCGGTTTCCATATCCGGAGGTTGAGACTCCATTGTCTCACCCTTGACTCGCAACACATGAAGGGGATTTGACGCGACACATCAAAGGCATTGCATGCAAAACACCTTGCAATCAACGCTCCGAGGCGCGACAGGGAAGCGTACGGGAATCGCACCCCTGTCTGTTTTGCGGTGGTTCAAAAATTTCCCGTCGTATGCCTGACGTACGCCTCGGAGCCATCGTGGGGACAAGGACTACTTGCGGTACAGCTCCTCGATCTCCGCCTCGAAGTCCCGCGTGATCGCGTCCCGTTTCAGCTTCAGCGACGGTGTGAGGTGACCGCTCTCCTCGGTGAAGTCCTTTGCCAGGACCGTGAATTTACGGATGGACTCGGCGCGCGAGACGAGCCGGTTGGCCTCGTCGACGGCGCGCTGCAGCGCGGAGCGCAACTCCTCGTCGTGGACGAGCTCACCCAGGGGGACGCCGTCCTTCTTCCGCATCCGGCGCCAGTGGGCGAGGCCGTCCGGCTCCAGGGTGATCAGGGCGCTGATGAACGACCGGTTGTCCCCCACCACCATGCACTGGCTGACCAGCGGATGGGCGCGCAGCCAGTCCTCCAGCGGGGCGGGCGTGACGTTCTTGCCGCCGGACGTGATGATGATGTCCTTCTTGCGGCCGGTGATCGTGAGGTAGCCGTCCTCGTCCAGTGCTCCCAGGTCGCCCGTCGGGAACCAGTCGTCGTCCAGGTAGGGCACGGCCTCGCCGCGCTCGGTGTCCCAGTAGCCCTGGAAGACCTGGCCACCGCTGAGCAGCACCTCCCCGTCGTCCGCGATCCGCACGGCGGTGCCCGGCAGCGGCCAGCCCACCGTGCCCAGGCGGGGTTTGAGGGGCGGGGTGACCGTAGCCGCCGCGGTGGTCTCGGTCAGGCCGTAGCCCTCGAAGATCTGCATGCCCGCCCCCGCGTAGAACGCGGCGAGCCTGCGCCCCAGCGGGGAGCCGCCGCAGATCGCGTACTTGACGTGGCCCCCCAGCGCGGCACGGATACGCCGGTATACCAGCGGGTCGTAGAGGGCGCGGGCGGCACGGAGTCCGAGGCCGGGGCCGGGACCCGTGCCGTGTTCGGCGGCCTCGACCGCCTCGCCGTAACGCCGCGCGATGCGTGCGGCGCGGTCGAAGGACGAGGCGCGGCCCATCTTCTCGGCGGTGGCCCGGCCGGTGTTGAAGACCTTCTCCAGGACGTACGGGATGGCCAGCAGGAACGACGGCTTGAAGCCGGCCAGATCCGCGAGCAGATCCTCCGTCCGGATCGACGGCGCGTGCCCGAGCCGGACCCGGGCGCGCATGCAGCCGATCGCCACCATCCGGCCGAAGACATGGGAGAGGGGGAGGAACAGCAGGGTGGACGCGGGGTACTTGGACACGGACTTGAAGACCGGGTGGAGCAGCTCGATGGCGTTGTCGACCTCGGCGAAGAAGTTCCCGTGGGTCAGGGCGCACCCCTTGGGCCGGCCCGTGGTGCCCGAGGTGTAGATGAGGGTGGCGGGGCTGTCCGGTTCCAGAGCACCGCGACGGGCGGCGACGACCGCGTCCGGTACGTCCTTGCCGAGCGTCTTCAGCCGGCCTATCGCACCCGTGTCGAACTGCCAGAGATGGGCGAGGTCCCCGAGCTGCTGCCGCTCCTGACTGACCAGCCGGCCCTGCTCCTTCGTCTCCACGGCACAGGCGACGGCTCCGGAGTCCTGGAGGATCCAGCGCGTCTGGAAGGCCGACGAGGTGGGGTAGACGGGCACGGTGACAAGCCCGGCCGCCCAGGACGCGAAGTCGAGCAGCGTCCACTCATAGGTCGTACGGGCCATGATCGCGACCCGGTCACCGCTCTGGAGCCCCTCCGCTATCAGGCCCTTGGCAACGGCCTGGACCTCCGCGGCGAATTCGGCGGCGGTCACGTCCTGCCAGTTGCTGTCGGCCTGCTTGCGGCTGAGGACCGCCTCGGACGGAGCCTCCCGGGCGTTGTCGAAGGGGATCTCGGCGAGCGAGCCCCGCCGCACGGTCGGCGCGAGCGGCGGCACGGAGACTTCGCGGACGGTGCCGTCGGCCGCCCTGACCTTGGTCGGCTCGACCAGGACGGGAACAGGGGGCGCGGATATGGCGGCGGGGGCGGGCTTGGACACGAGCGGCTCCTCGACATGGGGTCCGGCGCCGGGCCCGTCCCTGGGTCCGGCGCCGAGGCGGCTGCTGGATGCGCGGGGTCGTTCACGTACGTATGGGCGGCTGGACGGCGGGCTTCCGGGTGGGGTCAGGGGCGTTCGAGGATGGCGGTGACCCCCTGGCCGCCCGCGGCGCAGACCGAGATCAGCCCCCTGCCGGGCGCCTCCCGCTCCGCGAGGAGCTTGGCCAGGGTCGCCACGATCCGGGCGCCCGTCGCGGCGAAGGGGTGTCCGGTGGCGAGGGATGATCCGACCACATTCAACTTGTCCCTGTCGACGGGGGCGAGCCCCTGCTTCTCCCAGGAGGCCAGGGTGGCGAGCACCTGGGAGGCGAAGGCTTCGTGGATCTCGAAGAGGTCGAAGTCCCCGACGGTCAGCCCGGCACGCTCCAGCATGCGAGGCACGGCGTACGCGGGCGCCATCAGCAGCCCGTCCTCGCCGTTCACGTAATCCACGGCGGCCGTCTCGTACAGCGACAGATAGGCCAGCGGTTCCAGACCGTGCGCCTCGGCCCACTCCTCGCTCGCCAGCAGCACGGTGGCCGCGCCGTCGGTGAGCGGGGTCGAATTGCCCGCGGTCATCGTCGCGTCGGGGTGCTCGGCACCGAACACCGGCTTCAGCGTCGCGAGTTTCTCCACCGTGGAGCCTGGACGCAGATTCTGGTCGCGGTCCAGGCCGAGATACGGGACGACGAGATCGTCCAGGAAGCCGCGTTCGTACGCCGCGGCGAGCCGCTGGTGGCTGGTGGCGGCCAGCAGGTCCTGGTCCTCGCGGGCCACCCCCCACTTCCGGGCGGTGACCGCCGCGTGCTCGCCCATCGAAAGACCGGTGCGGGGCTCGGCGTTGCGCGGGATGTCCGGGACGAGGTGGCTGGGGCGGACGGCGGCCAGCGCCCTGATCCGGGCCCCCGCCGACTTGGCGCGGCGCGCCTCCAGCAGGATCCTGCGCAGCCGGTCGTTGACCCCGAGGGGCGCGTCGCTCGTGGTGTCCGCGCCGCCCGCGATCGCCGAGTCGACCGCGCCGAGCGCGATCTTGTTGGCCGCGGCGACGACGGCCTGCAGACCGGTGCCGCACGCCTGCTGGATGTCGTACGCGGGTGTGCGCGGGTCCAGGGTGGAGCCCAGGACGGTCTCGCGGGCCAGATTGAAGTCCCGGCTGTGCTTGAGGACCGCGCCGGCGACGAACTCACCGACCTGTTGTCCCTCCAGGCCGAAACGCTCGACGAGTCCGTCCAGCGCGGCGGTCAGCATGTCCTGGTTCGACGCACGCGCGTACGGGCCGTCGGAGCGGGCGAACGGAATGCGACTGCCACTGATGACCGCGACCCGGCGCGGCTGCGGAAGTGCGAGGGGAATCAACTCGACCAACTCATCTCGACAACTCCTGACCCTTGAGTAACCTTACTCTGGAGTAAATCTACGACCGAGCAGGAGTCCAGACAATGGCCGACCGCTATCTGCACTTCACCGGCACGGCACCCGGCCGCTTCCTGAGCCGCAGGCTCGGCCTGCCGCAGCCCGCACAGCTCCGCCGGTGGACCCTGGAAACCCCGTCCCTCGACGGGCCGTTGCTCCACCTCACCGCAGGTAGCTCCGTCCACTCGGACACGCTCGGCCCGGTGCTCGCCGCGACCGGCCTGAGAGTCACCGGCCGGTCCGAACGCCCCGTCGCCGTCGTCCTGGACGCCACCGGCATCACCACGGCCGCCGGTCTCGCCGACGTCCACGCCGCTCTGCACCCCGTCGTACGGTCACTGGCCGGCGGCGGACGCGTCGTCGTCCTCGGCACCACGCCGTCCGCCGACGACCACCACCAGGCGGCGGCCCAGCAGGCCCTCGAAGGATTCGTACGCTCACTCGGCAAGGAGATCGGCCGGGGTGCCACCGCGCAGCTGCTGCGGCTCGCCCCCGGGGCGGGCGCCGCCTCCGCCGAATCCACGCTCCGCTTCCTGCTGTCCCCCCGCTCCGCGTACATCAGCGGCCAGGTCGTCCAGCTCACCGCCGACGCACCCGGCGAGGTGGCCGACTGGGCGGCGCCGCTCTACGGACGCACCGCGCTGATCACCGGCGCGGCACGCGGCATCGGAGCGTCCGTCGCCTCCGTACTCGCCAGGGACGGCGCCCGGGTGATCTGCCTGGACGTCCCGCAGGCCCAGGAGGAGCTCGTCCGCACCGCCGACCGCCTCGGCGCCACCGCGCTGCCCCTGGACATCACCGCGCCCGAAGCGGCCGACCTGATCGCCGCGGCCGCCCCCGACGGCCTCGACGTCCTCGTCCACAACGCGGGCATCACCCGGGACCGCAGGCTCGCCAACATGCCGGCCGACCGCTGGGCCTCGGTCATCGACGTCAACCTGGACAGCGTCCTGCGCACCACGGACGCCCTCCTGAGGACGGGCACCGTGAACCGCGGCGGCCGGATCGTCGCCACCGCGTCCATCGCCGGGATCGCGGGCAACAACGGCCAGACCAACTACGCGGCCAGCAAGGCCGGCATCATCGGCCTGGTCCGCTCCCTGGCCCCGCGTGCCGCCGCCGAGCACGGCGTCACCGTCAACGCGGTCGCGCCCGGCTTCATCGAGACGAAGATGACGGCCGCCGTGCCCCTCTTCATCCGGGAGGCCGGCCGCCGGATGAACTCCCTGTCCCAGGGCGGACTTCCGGTCGACGTCGCCGAGACCACCGCCTGGTTCGCCCAGCCCGCGTCCGGCGCCGTCAACGGCCAGATCGTGCGGGTCTGCGGCCAGAGCCTGCTGGGGGCGTGATCCATGACCGGCCTGAGCCTGTCCCTCGTCCGCGGAGCCGTCACCTCCCCCTTCAAGCGGGCCGGGCGCCCCGGCGCCACGCTCCCCGCCGGCCGTGAGGTGCTGCCGCCCGGGCGGATCGCCCCCGGCCCCCTCGCCGCGTACAGCAAGGTCTGCGGCTTCGCCGAATCGGGCCCACTGCCGCTCACCTACCCGCATGTGCTGGGCTTCCCGCTCGCCATGCGGCTGATGACGGGCCGCGACTTCCCGCTGCCGGTTCTGGGACTGGTCCACACCTGGATCGAGATCACCGGGCACCGGGCGCTGCACCCGACGGACGAGCTCGGACTCACCGTCCACGCCGCCCGGCTGACGCCGCACCGCCGCGGCACCGAGGTCACGATGGTGACAGAGGCACGTCTCGCGGGCGAGCTCGTCTGGGAGTCGCGCAGCGGCTACCTGTCACGGCACGCCACCGGAGCAGCGGCTGCCCCCTCCCCGTCCCCGGCCACGTCGCCGGAGCTGCCCACCGTGGCCGAATGGCGGCTGCCCGCCGACCTCGGACGGCGGTACGGGGCGGCTTCGGGTGACCGGAACCCCATCCACCTCCACCCCGTGACGGCACGGCTCTTCGGCTTCCCCCGGCACATCGCGCACGGCATGTGGACCGTCGCCCGCTGCCTCGCGGAGGCCGGGAGCGGGACCGGAGCAGACGAACCGGGCCGGATCCGTTCCGTGCGGGCGGACTTCAGGGCGCCTGTCCTGCTGCCCTCCACCGTCACCTACGCCGCCGACGACACCGCGTTCCAGGTGCGCGGCGGCAGCCGCGTCCACCTCACCGGGGGCGTGACCCGGGAGGGCTGAGACCGCTTGCTCACTCTCCCCGGGACTGCCAGCCGCGCCCGTGCATCAGATTCTCCAGGCCCGCCCAGGAGAAGTTCATCAAGGTGGTGGCGGCCTCCTTGGCCGAGACACCGGGAGTGACGTTCGCCCACCCGGCGAGCGCCTCCGCCGCCCCCACCAGCGCCTGCGCGAGCCCCGCCACATCCCGGTCGGGCAGCGCGGGATCATGGTGCGCCTCACGCGCCGCCGCCCCGATCAGACCCGTCACGAACGCAACGATCTCCTTACGCAGCGCACCCACCTCGCTGACGAACGGCTCCCCGTGCGAGCTCGCCTGCTGGTGCAGCACCGCCCAGCCGTCCGGGTTCTCCGCGGTGTGCGTGAAGAACGCCCGCAGCCCCGCCCACAGTTGCCCGTCAGCCGGAATCCCTGGCTCCACCGCCGCCTGCACGGCTTCCACCAGCGCCTTTGCCTCGCGGCGGATACACGCGGTGAAGAGCTCCTCCTTGGAATTCAGATACAGATAGACCAAGGGCTTGGACACACCGGCCAGTTCCGCGATCTCGTCCATCGAGGCGGCCCGGTACCCACGCTGCGCGAACGTCCGCACAGCCGCGTCCATCATCTGCTGCTCACGCACCGCGCGCGGCATCCGTTTGCTCTTCACTGCACCCACGTCAGACTTCCCTCCCGCCCCCACGGCGCTACTCCTCGGTAAGAGTACGGCGCGGTTCCGTCCGCCGTCGTACGGAAGGGAAGCGGCCCGGCCACGATGGCCGGTAGTCGTCCACCGGACCCTGGTGGGGCACCCTCGTACGACCCTGGTCCCCCACGGGATCACACCTGGGGCCGATGCTTGCGCCCGATTCCGCCGCCTAGTGTCCCTGGCATGACGATGAGACTCCGCAGACGGACGGCCGTCGCCGCCCTCTCAGCCATGCTCCTGCTGGCCACGCCCGTCGCCACCGCCCAGGCCTTATCGGGGCCCGCACCGGCGGCGACGGCGTCCACAGCGGCCACCACGACCGAACTGCCCCGCCCGACCGGCCCGTACGCCGTCGGCACCGAGGTCCTGCACCTCACCGACCACGACCGGGCCGACCCCTGGGTGCCGGAGGCGGGGGCCCGGGAGCTGATGGTGTCCCTGTACTACCCCGCCCGCCCCGGACGGCAGGGCGCCACCGCTCCGTACATGAGCACCGGGGAAGCCCGGCTGGTGCTGACGGGCGCCGGGCTGGAGGACACGGTGCCGCCGGCGGCCCTCAGCGAGCTCGGCACCCACGCCCGCACCGGCGCACGGACGGCCCACGGCCGCTTCCCCCTGGTGCTGCTCTCCCCCGGCTTCGGCAACCCCCGGGCGACGGTGACCTCGCTCGCGGAGGACCTGGCGAGCCGTGGCTACGTGGTGGCGAGCGTCGACCACGCCTACGAGTCCGTCGGGACCGAACTGCCCGACGGCCGGCTCCTGACCTGCGTGGCCTGCGAGAAGATGGAGTCCGCGCCTACGAAGGAGGCCCGGGAGGAGCTGGGCCGGCTCGTCTCCACCGGAAGGGCCGCGGACCTCTCCTTCGTACTGGACCGGCTGACCGGCCACCGGCCCGCCTGGAAGAACTCCCGCATGATCGACCCGGACCGGGTCGCCGCGGCCGGCCACTCCATCGGGGGCAGTGCGGCCGCCTCCGCGATGCTCGCCGACCCGCGCTTCGACGCGGGGATCAACATGGACGGCACGTTCCAGGAACGCGTTCCCGCGTCCGGCCTCGGCGGGCGCCCCTTCATGATGCTGGGCACCGCGTCCCTCCACTCCCCCGGCGGCGGGGACGAGTCCTGGGACCAGGGCTGGCAGCGGCTGGACGGCTGGAAGCGCTGGATCGGCGTCGAGGGCTCCGGCCACTCCAGCTTCACGGACATACCCGTCCTGGAGGACCGGATGGGTGTGACGCTGGACCCCTCGGTCACGCTCTCCACCGACCGGCAGGTCCGGATCACCCGTGACTACGTCAGCGCCTTCCTCGACCAGCACCTGCGCGGACGGCACCAGCGTCTGCTGGACGGCCCCACACCCGGCAACCCCGAGGTCGTCTTCCAGCGGCCCTGACGGCCCAGCCGCACACAGGAGCGCCCCCGGCCTCGTGGAGGC
>NZ_JBHWZS010000253.1:0-12388 GCF_042728155.1 Streptomyces sp. NPDC060209 | reverse complement strand
GGGCCGGAGCCCGTGCACCGGCTCCGGCCCCCTCCGCGACCGCGCGACCCGTGTCAGCCCTCCTGGACCGCCATCTCACCGAGCAACGACCAGTCGTCCTGCGGGACCTTCATGTTGACGATCCTGGGCGTCGCGGCGAGATGGGGAGGCAACGTCTGCTGAGCGGCCTTGAAGTGCGCGGAGCCGACGTGCGCGGCACCGGCCTCGTCGTCGCGGAATGCCTCCACCAGGACGTACTCCGCCGGGTCCTCGATGCTGCGGGACCAGTCGAACCACAGACATCCCGGTTCGGCGCGCGTCGCCCGGGTGAACTCCTCGACCACCTCGGGCCAGCGGTCCGCATGCTCGGGGAGGACACGGAACTTCACGGTGATGAAAATCAAGGGGCCACTTCCTTCGTGATTCGGGGCGGGGACACTGTCACGGAGTAAGGATCGCGCGGCCCCGGATCTTTCCGCTCCCCAGGTCGTCCAGGGCGTCCTGGAAACGGTCCAGCGGGTACTTGGCGGTGTGAAGGCGGACCCGTCCCTGCGCGGCGAGGACCATGAGCTCGCACAGGTCGTTGTAGGAGCCGACGAGGTTGCCGATGAAGTTGATCTCGGCGGAGATGATGTCGATGGTCGGGACGTCGATGTTCTCGCCGTAGCCGACCACGTGGTAGTCGCCCGCCTGGCGCAGCATGCCGACGCCGTCCTTGGTGGAGCCGCCCTCGCCGACGAAGTCGATGACCGCCTCCGCCCCGTGCCCACCGGTCAGTTCGCGCACCCGGTCCACCTGGCCGCCGTCGGCGACGACACCGTGGTCGGCCCCGATGGAGACCGCCAGGTCCACCGCGTCGGGATTGCGGTCGACGACGACGATCTCGGCGGCCGTGACGGCCTTCAGCACCTGCACTCCGATGTGCCCGAGCCCGCCCGCGCCGATCACGACGCACCGGTCGCCGGGCCGCAGCTTCCGGGCCGCCTTGGCCGCGGCGTGGTACGCGGTCAGCCCGGCGTCGGCGAGCGCCGCGACATCGGCCGGTTCGAGGGAGTCGTCGATCCGCACGACACTGCGTGCGGAGGTCTTCAGGTACTCGGCGTAACCACCGGCCGTGTCGATACCGGGGAAGAGGTTGTTCTCGCAGTGCACGTCGTCACCGGCCCGGCACGCCCGGCACAGTCCGCAGGTGATCAGCGGGTGCACGATGACCTTGTCGCCCTCGGAGACATTGGTGACGGCACTGCCGACGGCGTGGACCCAGCCGGCGTTCTCGTGTCCGATCGTGTACGGGAGCGTCACGCCGGACTTCTGCGCCCACTGCCCCTCCAGGATGTGGATGTCGGTGCGGCACACGCCCGCTCCGCCGATCCTGACGATCACGTCGTACGGGCCGGTGATCTCGGGAGCCGGGACCTCGGCCATCCGGAGATTCTGGCCGTAACCCACGACCTGGACTGCTTTCACGAGACGTTCTCCTTCGGTGGAGCACTGAGGTGTACGAGTTCTCCCGCCCGCACGGGCTCTCCCGCCCGCACGGGCCCGTCCGCCGCTACGGGGTCCCCCGCGCGGGGGGACTGGTCGGCCGCGGACTGCGGATACCGGGTGCGGAGCAGACCCCGGCAGAAGTGGGCGTTGCCGTCGATCGACACCCGGACCGCACGCGCGAAGCGCAGCCGGAGAGGGATCTCCCCCTGCGGGTAGCGCACACCGTGGTCGTCGACGAGGACGGGCTCGGACGGCGCCACGCCGAGCCCCAGCGCCGCGCGCCGCCGACGCAGCGCACCGGCGGCCGTCACGTCGGGGAGGTCGCCGAGGACCACGTCGTGGAGGTCCTCCTCGGTGAGGTCCGGATTCTCGCGGAGCAGACAGGCCAGCGCGCGCTCCATCGCCGCGGAGTGCGCCTTGCGGCGGAACGTCAGCCGGAGTTCTTCGAGATCCTTCTCCGCCTCGGCCCCGAACGTCCCGCGGTAGCCCGCGTCCGCGGCCAGGCCGCGGTTGATCAGGTCCGAGTCGTGGTGGTCGTCGAGCAGCACCACGACATCCCGTGTCCAGGGCAGTGCCGTCAGCGCGTCCTTGGAGTCCGAGGCCATCAGATACGCGAAGTTCGGCGAACAGAACGACGTGGGGAGCCTGAGGCGGACGGTGAGCGCGCCGTCGGGGGTCACCGTCACGGAGCGTACGAAGCCGAGGTCGGTGATCGGCTCGTCCAGCTCCGGGTCGAAGACCGTGTCCAGCGCCGCGCGAGCGGCCGCTTCCCGTGAGGCGACGGACATGTCACGCCACCACCGGTCCGGCGACGCCCAGCCCGGCCGGCACCTCGATGCCGTACATGGAGGCCGCGTTCAGTCCGAGGATCTTCTTCTTCTGCGCCGTGGTGATCGGCGCGTACTCGGTCATGTCCTCGGGGATCTGGAAGTCGACGAACCGCTCGATCAGCCAACGGGGCGTCCACAGCGCGTAGTCGCTGGAGAACTGGATGCGGTCCTCGTCCAGCCAGTACAGCAGTTCGCCGATGATCTGCGCGAAGTACCGGGGCCGGCTGTGGATGAAGGGCATCGCGACCGCGAGACCGGCGTGCACATTGGGCTCCTGCGTGGCGATCCAGCAGAAGTCCTCCAGCCGGGGCAGGCCGCAGTGTTCGACGACGAAGTTCATCTCGGGGAACTGCGTGGCCGCCTTGTCGACGTCCGCGACATCGAACGCGTCCCGGTCGAGGGGCCGGATCGTCGGCCCCTTGTGGATGTGGATGTTGTTGATCCCGAGCTCCTGACAGGCCTCGAGATAGCGGTACGTCCACGGGTCGTCGAGCTTGTATCCGCGGCTGTCGCCCTTCCACTCCGCGGTGTACAGCTTCGCGCCCTTGAGCTGGAACCGCTCCGCGTCCCGCCGCAGCTGGTCGAGCCCCTTCTGCTCGTACCGCGGGTCCCAGGAGTGGTTGTACGTCAGCTTGTCGGGGTGCCGCTGAGCGAGCGCGAAGGACTCCTCGGTCTGTCCGAAGCCGTTGCGGTAGAACGCCCCCAGTCGCGCGGGCTGGAAGATGGCGTGGTCGACGTAGCCCTCGGCGAAGAGGTCCTTCATCAGGCGCTCACCGCCGTAGTAGAGGTACTCCTCGTACGGCCACAGCTCCGATTCCGGACTCAGGTTGCGGTGGTAGTCGTAGAAGCAGTCGATGAACTGCTTGCCGTGGATGTTGAGCTGGTTCTCGGGCCGCGCGTCCCAGAGCGCGACGTGCGCGTCCACGATGAAGTAGTTCTCGCCGTCCTTGGAATACATCTCTCTCCTCGGTTCTCGATGAGTGGGGGGTGACCGAGCGGTCGCTCGATGTCCTGCGTCAGGAGAACTGGATGCCGCCGTCGATCATGACGGACTGGCCGGTCATGTAGTCCGAGTCCTTCGAGGCCAGGTAGGAGACGAAGGAGGCCACGTCCTCGGGCTCCTCGACCCGGCCGAGAGCGATCGCCTCCGCGTACTTCTTGATGGCCCGGCCCTTCTGGAGACCCTCCTCCTGGGCCAGCCGCTCGTCGATCAGGTCCCACATGGCGGTCCCGACGATCCCCGGGCAGTACGCGTTGACGGTGATGCCGTGCTGCGCCCACTCCATGGCCGCGGCCTGGGTCAGCCCGCGTACACCCCACTTCGAGGCCGAGTACGTGCCGAGCAGCGCGAACGGGCGGTACGCGACGATCGAGGCGGCACCGATGATCTTGCCGCCGCCGCCCTGGGCGATCATCTGCCGCGCCGCTGCCTGGTAGGAGAGGAAGACGCCACGCAGGTTCACGGCCATGACCTGCTCGAATTCGTCCAGCCCCGTGTCCAGCAGCGGGGTGACCTTGGCGATGCCGGCGTTGGCCACATAGACGTCGACCTTGCCGAAGCGTCCGGCCACCTCTTCCACGAGGGCGTCGGTCTGCTCCTTGCTGCTCACATCGGCGTGCACGGCGAGGGCCCGGCGGCCCGTCTTCTCGATACCGGCCGCGACCTCGGCCAGCTCCTCGCTCATGCCGGGGAGATCGGAGACGGCCACATCGAGTCCGTCCTGGGCCAGCCGCTCCGCGATACTGCGGCCGATGCCCCGGGCCGCGCCGGTGACGATCGCGGTACGGGCTGTGCTGGCGGCGGAAGTCATAGGTGCTCCTGTGCTCGACGGTGAGCGGCCGCACGCTTCGTGCGGTGCTGCCCATCAGCGTGGGGGCGGGGGGTGCCGTCGAGTTTTTCAATGTGGAACACACTCGGCCGGCGCTCTCGTCAGGGCTCGCGGAACGCCCGGCGAAGTCGGGGCGAACCAACCGTTGACAGGTGCAAACGCGTTCGTAATATGGCGGAAACACTGCTCATCGGAGGCGCCATGCTCAGTGACAGCACAGCGCGGGACCGGAACATCGCACGAGCACGCCTGAAGTTCCTCGAAAACGCGGAGCCGCCTGCGACGATCGTGCCCGAGGGCATCCGTAACTCCTGGCAGCGCTCCAAGTACCTGGGCATCGGCACCGACGAGGTCGTCGTCCCCTACCAGCCCGACTACGACCGGCAGAGCCGTCTGGTCCGGGCCGCGGCGCCGGTCCTCGACCGACTGGAGCAGGTGCTCGCGGGTTCGGACGCCTGTGTGATCGTGACGGACCGGAAGGGCTGGGTACGCGATCGCCGGGTCGGGGAGAAGAGGCTGTCGGCGCACCTGGACCGGGTCCATCTGGCCCCGGGCTTCAGCTACGCCGAACAGTTCGTCGGCACGAACGGCATCGGGGTCGCGCTGGAGGAACGCCGGTCCTACGTGGTGCTGGGCACCGAGCATTTCAACGAACGCCTTCAGAACGTCTCCTGCGCAGCCTCTCCCATCCGCAACTCGGTCACCGGGCGGGTCGAGGGAGCCATGAACCTGACCTGCTGGAACGGCCCGGCACGCACCCTCATGGCCGCCCTGGTGCAGGAAGCCGCCGGCGACATCGAGCGCGTCATGTACGAGTTCAGCAGTTCGCACCAGCGCGCCCTGCTGGAGGCGTTCCAGCAGGTGACGCACTACGGTGACCGGCCGGTGCTCTGCCTGGGCCAGGACCTCGTGCTCGCCAACTCCGCGGCCTCGGCGAGACTCACCGGCGACGACCACCGGCTGCTGCACGATGCCGCCGCCGAACTGGGGCATGCGCCGCGCACCCGCAAGCAGGTGCAGCTGACCGGCGGAGAGACCGTCCTGATGCGGTGCCGCCGTATCGACAGCTCCGCCGGCGCTGCCGGGTACCTGCTGGAGCTGGCCTTCGAGGACCGGTCGTCGGACCAGGCCCCCGGTGGCGCGGCCCGCGCCCGCTCCCGCGACGGGCAGGAGGCGGCAAGGCCCTGGCCGCTGCCGGGCCTGGCCGGGACGGACCCCGTGTGGAACACCGTCTCCCGTACGGCTTCGCGCTGTGCCCGCGACCGGACGCCGCTCCTGCTCCACGGCGAGACCGGAACAGGGAAGTCCGCGCTGGCCCGAGCCGCGCACGCGCTCACCGGGGCAGCCTCGGCGCCCGTGGTCGTGGACGCCCTGGAACCCCGCCCCGGTACGCCGGGACCGGGGCCCGGCACCGGACAGGACATCGACGCGGAGACCGATCTGCTACGCGCCCTGCACGCGGCGCCCACCGGCCCGGGGCGGGCCCTGGTGCTGCGGAACGTCGACGCCGTGCCCACCGCCGAGGGGCCCGCCGTGGCCCGGGCGCTGGACGCCGCGGCGGCTCAGGGCACATGGATCGTGGGCACGCTCGACCGGGCGCCGGGCGTGCCGGGCGTGCCGGACGCCCTGCGGTCCTGCTTCGCGGAGGCGGCCGCCGTACCGGCGCTGCGGCACCGTCTCGCGGACCTCCCGGCCCTGGTCGACTGCCTGCTGCGACGCGTCGGCGCGGGTGTGGAGTGCGCACCGGACGTGCTGCCCCCGCTGCGCCGGCACGACTGGCCGGGCAACATCCGCCAGCTGGAATCCGTCCTGCGCAAGGCTGCCGCGGGCCGCCGCACGTTCCGGATCGAGCTCCGTGACCTGCCGCCGTCCCTGCACAGCGCGGGCAGCCGCTCCCTCAGCGCCTGGGAATCGGCCGAGCGCGACACCCTGGTCCAGGCCCTGCTGGAGACGGACGGCAACAAACTGCTGGCCGCACAGCGTCTCGGCATCTCCCGCACGACCATCTACCGCAAGATGAGGGCGTACGGAATCACGCTTCCCGCGCGTCATTGAGGACCGTTCGCCGGGGCGGCGACCGCCCCGGCGCTCCGGCGGGCTGTCAGCAGCCGATGGGAGCGGAGCCGACGGTCACATCGTCGAACCACAGGGTGTCGTCGCCCGTCCCGTAGCTCTCCCAGCCCAGCCGCAGGGCCGTGGGCCGGGGCGGGGTGGTGCGGGCGAGCCATTGCTGGTCGACGTCCTGCGTGGGGACACCGTCGGCGTGCAGGCCCGGAATCAGCTCGTCGCCGAGCCAGGTGTCGAGACCGGGGGCCGTCGTATCGATCGCGAACCGCAGGCACTGCCAGCTTTCCGTCGGCAGCGGCCTGCTCAGCGCCACACCGGCCGGGCTCTGCGCCGGCAGCGTGGCGTCGTCGCTCTCCCGGTTCCACTGCAGGGCGCCGTTCTGGCCCCCGACGCGCAGGCTCCGACCGGCCTGGGAGGTGTCCGGCAGGGAGACGAAAGTGACGTGGGCGGAGGGGAGCGCGGTGGTGTGCCTCACCCACATGCGTACGTACATCACCGGACCGACCGAGGACAGGTCAGCGGTGGAGGCGACGAAGGCGTGGTTGCAGTAACCGGCCCGTCCGTCGACCCGCAGTGATCTGCTGCCGCTGTGCGCGACCTCGGTGTCGACAGCAGCCGTACCGGTGCCCTGGCAGTCGGGTGCGGTGAACTGCCAGGCGCCCGACGGAGCGGGGCCGGTCTGGTCCTCGAAATCGGAACAGATCACCGCGCTGCCGCAGTCCGTGGCGGGCGGTGGAGTCGTGGGTGGCGGGGTCGTGGGGGGTGTGGTCGGCGGCGGGGTGCCGTCAGGGCCGCAGGGCGTGCCGTTGAGGGCGAAGTCGCTCGGTGCGGGGTCGGCCGACTGCCAGGTTCCCTGAAGGCCGAAGTCGGCGGTGCCCCCTGTGGCCAGTGTGCCGTTCCAGTTCGCAGGTACGGCGACGACGGAGCCGCCGGTCTGGGTGGCGGTCGCGTTCCACGCCGATGTCACCCGTTGGTCGCCGGTGTAGGTCCATGTCAGGCGCCAGCCGTCGATCGCCGGGCCGAGATTGGTGATCCTGATCCGGGCGGTGTAGCCGTCGGTCCACTTGTTCACCGTGTAGTCGACGCGGCAGCCGGACTCCGAGCCGCTCGCGGACACCGCCGTGAAGCCGGACGCCAGGAGCACGACGGCCGTGAGGACCGCCGTCCACGGCCGACGGAGTAATCGCGGGAGAAGGACGCGCACGTGTGCCTCCGAGGTAGGGGGTGAGGGTGTGCGGAAGAGCGACGGGAGCGGTCCCCGTCATCGAGGCGGGGCCCCGGCCCGGCCGGAGCCCCGCCGAAGGTCAGCTGGTGGGGAAGCTGTCGGCAGTACTGATCCGGCTCTTGAGCAGCGCCCCGGACTCGGTCAGCACACCACTGCTGCTGTAGTCGCCGCCGTTGCAGGTGCCGGGCTGGAAGGCCGCGCTGCTCTCGGGAGCGTCGGAATAGGTCCAGTTCGCGTAGCTGATCTTCAGCTGATCGAGCAGGTCCAGCCAGGCCGTGGTGCTCGCCCGGTCCATCGCTCCACCGCCGGTGGCGCTCACGGTGCCGAACTCCGTCACGAACAGCGGAAGTTGCGAGGCCGCCCGGCCCAGCGTGGTGCGGTAGGCGTCCTTGTGGCTCGCTGCGTAGAAGTGGAACGCGTACATGAGGTTGGTGGCATTGACGGGGTTGCTGACGACCTCGCTCTCGTTGGAGCCGTCCGAGACTCCCAGCGAGGACCAGCCTCTGGTTCCGACGATGACGACGGCGTCCGGGTCGGCGGCCCGGATCACCGGGATGACCTGCTCGGCGTAGTTCTTGATGGCCGACCAGCTAACGCCGTTGGGCTCATTGGCGATCTCGTAGATCACGTTCTTCTTGCCGGCGTTGCGGGCGGCGACGGACGCGAAGAACGTCTTCGCGCGGTCCAGATTGAAGTTCGGGTCGCCCGGCGTCAGCGTGTGGAAATCGATCAATGCGTACATACCGCGGGCCTCGGCCATGTCGACGAGGCCGTTCACGCGGCCGGTGAAGCCCGCCGGGTCGGTCTCGTAGCCGTCCTCCTGCACATACATCGCGATTCGCAGCAGGTCCGACTTCCAGTCGTTCGCCAACGCGTCCAGGGACGCGGCGTTGTAGCACTCGCTGAACCACTGGATGCCGTGCGTGCTCATGCCCCGCAGCTGGACGGGGCGGTCGTACTGGTTGCACAGGTTCACACCGCAGACGTGGAGCTGCCCGTTGACGTCCACGGGGGTGCCGTCGACCGGGACGGGCGGGGGCTCTTCGAGGGAGCCCGTGCAGGCGACGCCGTTGAGCGTGAACGCCGTGGGTTTCGGGTTGGCGCCCGTGAAGGAGCCCGTGAATCCCACGTCGGCCGCCGCGCCGGTGGCCAGCGTGCGGTTCCAGTCGACGCCGACGGCGGTGACCGCCGAGCCGGACTGCGACCAGGTGGCGTTCCAGCCCTGGGCGACCTTCTGTCCCGCGTCCGGCATGGCGAACCCGAGCGTCCATCCGGTGACGGGGGCGCCCAGGTTGGTGATCTTCACTCCGGCCTGGAAGCCACCCGTCCACTGACTGGTGACCGTGTATTCGACCCTGCAGCCGGTGGCGGCCGAGGCCGCGGGGCCGAATGCTGCCGTGAGGCCCAGGAGTGTTGCGATGGTCGCCAGTAAGGCGAACAGGCGTTTCATGGTGTTCCTCCTCGTGCGAAGCGGAAACAGCGCCATGGGAGCGCTCCCAAGGCCATCGGCCCGAGACCGTACACCGGTACGCCGATGCGCGTATAGACATTCGACAGGCATTCGACGAAGGTGACCGGTCCCGACGGGGCCGGTCGGCAGGGAGGCGGGGCAATGGGAGTGATCGAGCGACTGTGGGCGGCCGGCGGGTTCCCGGCCCGGGACGGGTTGTACCGACCGGACGACACCGGCCTGGAGGTGCGTGTGGAGGGCCCCGGGGCATACCACCCGGAAGCCGGACAGCCCATCCCCTTCAGTCTCGGAGGGCCGGTCGACGTGGCCGCAGCCGTCGAGGCCGAGGGCTCCACAGAGGCGGATCCCTACTTCGAGAGCCCGCTGCCGGACGGATCGGGCTGGATGTCCGGCGGCGGCAGCGGACTGGGCAACATCGGCTACCTCGCCCGCCTCGACGCCGACCGCTCCCTGGTGTGGGTCCTCGCCCTGTGGTCCTCGAACCCGTTCGTGGGCGTGCGTTACGAGGGAACGCGAGCGGTCTTCGCCAACGACTGGGGGAATCTGCTCCAGGTCGACATGACCGATCCGGCGCTCGCCCGACCGCACCGGTGAGACCGGCCGGGGGCCGGCCGGCGGATCAACGCGACGGAGACCCGTCCGCAGGCCCGGAGGCAGAGCCCCAGGACGACGTGCCGTGGATCGTGTCGGCCGACTGCACGTGGCACCCCATCAGCTCCACCGCCGCCAGTACGGCGCGGCGGGCCTCCGAGCTGTCACCGGGCGGGAACGCCACCCGGAGCTGATGACCGTAGGCGGACTCGTACGTCATGAGCCAGCCGGTGCCGTCGACGGCGAAGTGGTCCTGCCGCCGGCCGTTGTGCTCGTGGCCGCCCCGGTCCGAGGTGGGGGCGAGCGCGTCACGCAGGATCCGCAGGCGCTCGGCGTACGGGCGGGGCCCCTCGTCCAGTTGGACGTAGACGTGGTCGAGCTCGACCGTGGGGTCGAACCAGGGTGCGAGCTCCGGCTCGTGGTGCAGGAGCTCGGAGGCGATGCTGCGGCCCGTCACACCGTCGAGGAACGCGCCGGCCCCGCAGTCGAACCGCTCGTAGTCGTCGTCCCGTGACCAGATCACCACGGGCCAGGACTCGGGAGGCCCTTCGGTCAGCCAGCACACGTGCGCCGAGCTCTCCGTCACCGCCCAGGCGAGCAGCCCGCCGGGCTCCGGGAAGAGGGGGTAGGGGTACTGGGCGGGGAAGTCGTCGCGCAGCGGACCGTAGTCCTCCAGGAGGTCCGCCGCGAGTGGGACCGGGTTGTCGTCACCGAACGGGGTGCACAGGCACAGCGCGCCCCAGAAGTCTCCGCGCCCGTACGTCGCGACCAGTTGCTTGTAGTCCTCCGGCAGCGGGGTGCCGAGCGCCCTCTCCGCCTCCGCCCAGTCGCCGCGCCCGTCCACCGCTGCGGCGGGAGGGGGTACGCGCTCGATCACCCGGGCGACGGAGCTGTGCGGACCGGTCATGTCCCCACCTCGGCGGTTGCTGTACGAGTCATGACTTCTCCACACAGGTCGTCCGGTAGGCGCACGTTCTCTCCTCGGGGAAGCGCCGGCGCATGCAGCATCCCAGAATCCTCGGCCCCATCCGCACCGGCTGAGCTTCCGGCGGACGGGCCCGGGTCGTCTGCGGCGGATCTGCACACGGTGTCCGCAGGTGGCCGAGCGCGCCGTGCGGCTCTACGGGGGCGGACCGGATTCATTACGTCGGCGGCCGACTATGTCCCTTTCGCGGCGGATCAAGGATTCGGCCGACGGAACGTCCGTCGGCCGGAGAAGTGAAGAAGCTGTACCGGTCCATGAAGCAATGTGACCGCGTCGGCCCTTCGATTCCGGAAGGGCATACGTGAAAGTGCTGAAGGGTGGCTTCGAGACGCCCTCGCGTGCTTACATCCCTCACATCGCGGAAGCCGTACGGAATTCGACGCCTCCGGGCGAACGATAAGACCGCTCCGGCGACCGTGACAGCGGCAAGGGTCATTCCCCACTGCGGAGTTGGCCCTGACATTCTGAATTAATGCGAAGGGAATTCACATCATGAGCTCCGCCCCCCAGATACAGACCCAGGAAATCTCCGACGCGGACCTGGACGTCGTGTCCGGTGGCATCTCCGGCGCGGCTGCCATCGAGGCGCCCCTCGGTGGCATCGCGGGTGCGGTAGACGCCGACCTGCTCTCCGGCAGCCTCTCGGGCGCAATCGGCGGCAACCTGCTCGGCATCGCCGGCCTCGGCTCCGCCGCCACGCTCTCGGTCTGATCCGGCGCTGAGCCCGTATGCCCCGACACCTGCCAGGTCGCGGGGCATAGGGGCCGTGGGGCACCATGATCTACCCACATCGGACCTGAAACCACGGACCAGAGGCTTTGAACGTGAGCGACCCGCGCACCGCTCGCCGTCCAGGCGGCCCGGGCAACCGGTGGGAACTCATCTGGAGTCACCGGGACGAGCTTCTGGAGATCGCGCGCAGTCGCTCATCGAGCGCCGAAGAGGCCGAGGACGCCGTTCAGGAAGCCATGATCCGCGCGGTGGAGGACCCTGACGTCGAGTACGGCCGGGTGCGTTCCTGGCTCAGGCTCGCGACCGTACGCGCATGCGCCGACCGGCACCGCCAGGTCGCCCGCGAACGGGAATTGAGCAAGAGCCTTTCCGCCGCTCCGGTCGAGCCCGCCCTGGTCGAGGAAATGGCGTGCGACCGGGCGGAGGCCAGATGGCTGGCCGAGCGCGGCGCGGAGCTGCTGCCCGCCCGGCAGGTACAGGCGCTGCGGCTCCAGGCGAAGGATCTCGACGTCGGACAGGTGGCCCGGACCATGGGGCTGAGCTACCGGGCGACCGAGTCGCTGCTCGCCAGGGCCAGACGGTCATTGCGTAGCGTCCTTGCCGGGAGCCTCGCACTGGCCTCGGCCATGTGGATATGCGTACGCAGATTTCCCCGTACGGACGTCGCCCAGTCAGCGGGGGCGACATCGGCGGCGGTGACGCTCGCCGTGGCGGGAGTGGTTCTGCCTGCCGGGCCCTTCGACCGGCCGGACGGCCGGTCTCAGGGGAGCAGGCCCGAGGCTGCGGTGCCGCGTGCCGCCCAGGCCGCGGAGTTCCCCCTTCCCCGTACGACTCGGGTACATCCCCAAGCGGCATCCCCCGCGCCGGACCCGCATCGCACCGACCGGGCGCGCCAGGGCACCTCGCGGTCCGTTCCGAGGAAGCCGCCGAGGGGCCACGAGCCGCCGGGCACGGTGGCTGTGGAGATATCGGTCGGATCCGGCCGACCGGCGCCGATACGGCCGTCGGTGGCCACGCCCACGTCGATACCGTCGCTGCCGGTGGACGCGTCGGATGTCCGTAGTCCGGAAGCGCCTTCGGTACCGTCCGGCATCAGCACCGCCAGGCTCGGCGTCACGTTCGATCTGCCCTAGGGTCTGTCGTTTGGATCAGGCCGGATCAGCGAGCCCGGCAAGATCCGAACGAGAGGCC
>NZ_JBHWZS010000252.1:0-12400 GCF_042728155.1 Streptomyces sp. NPDC060209 | reverse complement strand
CGGCCGTACCGGTCCGGGCCCGCGGACGCCCACCCCCACCCGCCGCGAAGCAGAGGCACATGTGATGGAAACCGGGCACACGACCAGCACGTCGGCCCAGTCGTTCCCGAGGGTCAAGCACCTCGTCTGGGCGCTGGTGGTCGGCGCGGCGCTGGTGATCAGCGGGATGCGTGACGACGGGCCACCACAGCCTTCGGCGACCGGGACCGCCGCTCCCGCCCCCGCGCCGCCGGCCGCCCCGGCAGCGCCCACCCCCGATCCCACGAGGCCTGCCCAGGCTCTCGCCTACCTTGCCCCTGAACGTCCCGCGCCCGAACCGCTCTCGTACATGCGCCACCCCTCCGTGCTCCCGGCCCCTCTGCCCCGGTCGCCCGTCCGGCCGGCCCCGCTGCGCGCCCTGCCGGCCGGCCCCGCGCCGGCAAGCGCGGTGGTTCACGGCCGGTCAGGTCCGGTTTCCGCGAGTCCGGCCCCCAGTCGCAGCGGCTCCACCCGGCTCCCCTCCGTGAAGCCGCTCCCGCCCTCGACCCCGCTCCGGCTGCGGATCCCGGCTCTGAAGGTGGACGCGCCCATGATGAAGCTCGCTCTGAACGCGGCGGGGGCCCTGGAGCCTCCGCCCGACAACAACCCCGTACTCACCGGCTGGTACGCCGGCGGTACGGTGCCGGGCGCCGTGGGCACCGCCGTCACGGCCGGGCATGTGGACACCAGCGTCGGGCCCGGTGCCTTCCACCAGCTGGGGTCCGTGCGCAAGGGCGCCACCGTCGAAATCGCCCGCGCCGACGGGCGCACCGCCGTGTTCACGGTCTACGCCGTCGAGGTCTACAACAAGAAGAACTTCCCCGACCGGAAGGTCTACGGCCCTTCCGCACGGCCCGAACTGCGGGTGATCACCTGCGGGGGCGACTACGACAAGAAGACGGGTTACGAGGACAACGTCGTGGTCTTCGCCGCCATGACCGCCTCGCGTTGATCACGTCGGCTCACGCGGTGACCTGACGGCGCCTCATCCGGCCTCCCTCATGTCGACGATCCGCCTGATCTTGCCGACCGACCGCTCCAGTGTCTCCGGATCGACGATCTCGACCCCGACGCTCACGCCGACCCCGTCCTTCACCGCCGCCGCGATGGACCGGGCGGCCGCCTCGCGCTCGGTCGTCGTCGCGTCGGCCCGTGCCTCCGCCCGAACGGTCAGCGCGTCCAGCCGCCCCTCCCGGGTCAGCCGCAGTTGGAAGTGCGGAGCCACCCCCGGGGTCCGCAGCACGATCTCCTCGATCTGGGTGGGAAAGAGATTCACCCCGCGCAGGATCACCATGTCGTCACTGCGCCCGGTGACCTTCTCCATCCGCCGGAAGGCGCGTGCCGTACCCGGCAGGAGCCGCGTCAGATCCCGGGTCCGGTAGCGGATCACCGGCATGGCCTCCTTCGTGAGCGAGGTGAAGACCAGCTCGCCCTCCTCCCCGTCCGGCAGGACCTCGCCGGTGAACGGGTCGACGACCTCCGGGTAGAAGTGGTCCTCCCAGATGTGCAGCCCGTCCTTGGTCTCGACGCACTCCTGAGCGACACCCGGGCCCATCACCTCCGACAGCCCGTATATGTCGACCGCGTCGATGGCGAACCGCGCCTCGATCTCGCCGCGCATCTGCTCGGTCCACGGCTCGGCGCCGAAGATGCCGACCTTGAGCGACGTCGTACGGGGATCGACTCCCTGGCGCTCGAATTCGTCCAGAAGGGTCAGCATGTACGAGGGCGTGATCATGATGATCTCGGGCCGGAAGTCCTGGATCAGCTGCACCTGGCGCGCCGTCATCCCCCCGGACGCCGGAATGACGGTGCAGCCGAGGCGTTCCGCGCCGTAATGAGCCCCGAGCCCCCCGGTGAACAGCCCGTATCCGTAGGCCACATGGACCTTGTGGCCCGGGCGGCCACCCGCCGCCCTGATCGAGCGGGCGACCACGTCCGCCCAGGTGTCCAGGTCACGCTCGGTGTACCCGACGACCGTGGGCCGGCCGGTCGTGCCGCTGGACGCGTGGATCCGCCGCACCCGGTCCTCGGGAACGGCGAACATCCCGAACGGGTAGTTGTCGCGCAGGTCGGCCTTGACGGTGAACGGGAAGCGGGAGAGGTCGGCGAGCGTACGACAGTCCTCGGGGCGCAGCCCCGCCTTGTCGAAGGCCGCGCGGTAGAAGCCGACGTTCTCGTAGGCGTGCCGCAGCGTGGCCCGGAGCCGCTCCAGCTGCAGGGACTGGAGCTCGTCGCGGCCGAGCCGCTCGCCGGCGTCAAGCAGCACGGTCATACGGATCATCCCCTCGCCGACAGGCGACCGACCATTCGGTCGCCTCCTGGGAGCAGTAATTCAGGAGGTGAGGGGTTCTGGCAAGAGGGGAGGCGTCGCCTGTGGACAACTCCTGGTCAGAAGCCCAGCCCGGTGAGCCCGGGGTGGTGATCCGGCCGCCTCCCCAGCGGCCAGTGGAGCCGGCGGTCGGACTCCTCGATCGGTACGTCGTTGATCGACGCGTGCCGCACCCGCATGAGCCCGCTGCCGTCGAAATCCCAGTTCTCGTTGCCGTAGGAGCGGTACCAGCGGCCTCCGTCGTCGTGCCACTCGTAGGCGAAGCGCACGGCGATCCGGCTGCCGTCGTGCGCCCACAGTTCCTTGACGAGGCGGTAGTCGAGCTCGCGGGCCCACTTGCGCGTCAGGAAGCCGACGATCTCCTCCCGCCCGGTCACCCACTCGGCGCGATTGCGCCAGCGTGAGTCCGGTGTGTAGGCGAGCGCGACCTTCTCCGGGTCCCGGGTGTTCCAGGCGTCCTCGGCCCGGCGGACCTTCGCGACCGCGGTCTCCCGCGTGAACGGCGGAACGAGCGGCTGTGCGGTCATGGCGGCCTCCTCCGGCGCATGGAGAACGTACGTTCTCCATCGAGGTGCCGTACTCTATGAGAACGCTCGTTCTCGCGCAATGTGTGCCGAGCACACAAGGGATGCGGGGCGCGAAGGGCATGCAAGGGCGGACGAGGCGGCAAGGGGAATTCGGTGGAGTCGGCACGGGCGCGGTCCGCGGCGCTGGAGGCGGCCGAGGACCTCTTCTACTCACGCGGCATCCAGGCGGTCGGAATGGACGAGATCCGCGCCGCCTCCGGAGTCTCACTCAAGCGCCTCTACGCGCTCTTCCCCTCCAAGTCCGCACTGGTCCGTGCATGCCTCGAAGCCCGGGACACCCGGTGGCGCGCACGGCTCGCCGCGTACGTGGACAGCCGCCCCGGACCGCCGCAGGACCGGGTCCTGGCGGTCTTCGACTGGCTGCACGCCTGGTTCTCGGAGCCCGGCTTCCGCGGCTGCGCCTTCATCAACAGCTTCGGTGAGCTCGGCGCGACGGATGCCTCCGTGGCCGACGTCACACGCCTCCACAAGGACGCCTTCCGCGCCTACGTCACCGGCCTGGTCGTGGCAGCGGGACGGCCGGAGGAATCCGCCCTCGCGTACGTACTGCTCGCCGAGGGCGCGATCGTCACCGCGGCCGTCTCCGGAACGCCCGAGCCCGCGCATCATGCCGGGCGGGCGGCCGCCCAGCTCCTGGCAGACACCGCCGTCACCTGATTCGCTGTGGGCGTACGCACCCGCGACGGGCCGCCCGCCCTGTTTGGATGACAGCTATGCCGATCTTCAGCACGTACGACGGAACCGAACTCGCCTACCACCTGGTGGGCGAGGGGGAACCGCTGATCTGCCTGCCCGGCGGCCCCATGCGGGCGGCCCGTTACTTCGGCGACCTCGGTGGCCTGTCCCGAGTGCGGCAGCTGGTACTGCTCGATCTGCGGGGTACCGGGGACTCCGCTGTACCGCAGGACCCGTCGACTTACCGGATCGACCGGCTCGTCGAGGACGTCGAGGCGCTCCGCGCGCACCTCGGCCTCGAACGGGCCGACGTGCTGGGCCATTCCGCCGCAGGCGAACTCGCGGCGCTCTACGCGGCCAAGTACCCGCAGCGACTGCGTTCCCTCACCCTCGTCACACCCGCGACAGGCACCCTGGGCCTCCCCGCCACCGACCAGGACCGGCGCGACGCCGCGGCGCTGCGCGCCCATGAACCCTGGTACGCCGAGGCCAGAGCCGCGCTGGAGGAGATCCAGGCCGGCCGTGCCACGCCCGAGGCCTGGGCCGGGATCCGGCCGTTCACCTACGGGCGCTGGGACGCCGCAGCCCAGGCGCACGCCGCCGAATCCCCCGCGCAGCGGAACGCCCTGGCCGGGTCCCTCTACTATCCGGAGGGCGGCCTCGACACCGCCGCCGCGATCGCAGCGCTGCGGGAGCTGCCGGTGCCCGTGCTCGTCCTGGCGGGGGAGTACGACGGTGGTCCCAGCCCCGACCGTGCGGCGGAACTCGCCGCGCTCTTCCCGCACGCGGAGTTCGTCGTCCAGCGGGGCGCCGCCCACTTTCCTTGGCTGGACGGCCCCGGTGCCTTCGTCCGCGCCGTCGCCGCCTTCCTCGACCCCGGCGTCAGCAGCGTCCAGGCGGGAGGGATCCGGCTCGCGTACCGCACCTGGGGCGATCCCTCCGCCCCGCCCGTCGTCCTCGCGCACGGGCGGGGCGGGAGCAGCCTGGACTGGACAGGGATCGCCGAGGAGCTGGCGGCCCGCCACCGGGTGTACGCACTCGATTTCCGGGGTCACGGCCTCAGCGACTGGCCGGGCCGCTACTCCTTCGAATTCTTCCGCGACGACCTGCACGCCTTCCTGGAGGCCCGCAACCTGTCCGGCGCCACGGTGATCGGGCACTCGATGGGCGGCGCGGCGGCCCTGCTGCTCGCCGAACGGCATCCGGCGCTGGTCGGGGCGCTGGTCATCGAGGACGCCCCGGCCCTGCTCCCGCTCGATCCGCCCCGTCCGCCGGCCGAGCGGCCGCCGGGGGAGCTCGGCTTCGACTGGCAGGTCGTCCCGTCCATCGACGCCCAGCTGAACGCTCCGGACCCGGCCGCACGGGAGTGCCTGGGCGAGATCACCGCCCCCGCACTCGTTGTCGGAGGCTCCCGCAGCCACATCGACCAGGAGCAGCTGGAGTGGATGGCGCGGCAGATACCCGGAGGGCAGTTCACCTCCGTCGACGCCGGTCACCTCGTGCACGCCGACAACCCGAAGGCATTCCTCGCCGCCCTCAGGTCGTTCGGAGTCGGCTGACGGGCCCCGCGGGGCCCGCCGGCCGCGCCCGTCGCGTCAGTCGCGGTGGAGCAGGGTCATCATGACCTCGTACAGCGTCGCCTCCGGGTCCGCCGCAGCACCCTCGGAACGCCAGGCCACGAATCCGTCGGGGCGCACCAGAACGGTTCCTTCGGCCGACGTGCCGTGGGCGGCCGCCCAGTCCGCCCCGTTCTCGGGCTCCAGGTCCGCGCCCGGCACGGAACCGATCCCGAAGGCCTCCAGGGGGACCGACAGGCGCTTCGCCACCTGCTCCGCCGCCGGACGCCACTCCGTATACCGGGCATCGCACAGCAGCACGAACGACTTCTCGTAGAGATCCAGGGTCGACACACGCCCACCCTCCCTGCCGAGCCACATGTGCGGTGCCCGTGTTCCGGGTTCGCCCGTCAGGCCCATGCCCTCGGGCACCACCGGAAGGCTCGGGTCGACGCCCAGGACGGCGCCCCGCAGATAGCGGTATCCGAGCGCGACCGTGAGCATGCCGCCCTTGCGGCCGCCGCCCGGGCCGGGCGATCCGGCGTATCCCGGGTGACTGTGCTCTCCCGAACGGGCCGACGCGCGAGCGCTCGTGGCCCGCGCCACCGGCAGCCGTTCCTCCTCGTACGTACGGAGGAGCCCCGGTCCCGCCGCCTCGTCGAGCACCACGGCCAGCTTCCAAGCCAGGTTGTGCGCGTCCTGGATACCGGTGTTGGAGCCGAACGCCCCGGTGGGGGACATCTCGTGCGCCGAGTCGCCGGCCAGGAAGACCCGGCCGGAACCGTACCGTTCGGCGACCCGCTCGGCGGCGTGCCACGGGGCCTTGCCCGTGATCTCCACGTCCAGGTCCGGCGCTCCGACCGCCTTGCGGATGTGCTCCGCGCACCGCTCGTCGGTGAAGTCCTCCAGGGTCTCGCCCCGGTCCGGCTGCCACGGCGCGTGGAACACCCACCGCTCGACGTTGTCCACGGGCAGCAGCGCCCCGTCCGCCTCCGGGTTGGTCAGATAGCAGACGATGAAGCGCCGGTCGCCCACCACGGAGGCGAGCCGCCGGGAGCGGAACGTGATGCTCACGTTGTGGAAGAGGTCACCCGGACCCGTCTGGCCGATGCCCAGCTGCTCCCGGACCGGGCTGCGGGGCCCGTCGGCCGCGACGAGATAGTCCGCGTGCACCGTGGTGTGCTCCCCGGTCTCCCGGTCCTTCACCACGGCGGTGACCCCGTCCGCGTCCTGCTCGAAGGTGAGCAGCTCGGTGGAGAACCGCAGCTCGCTGCCCTGCGCCCGCGCATAGTCGACGAGGACGGGCTCCAGGTCGTTCTGGCTGCACAGGCACCAGCCGCTCGGGCTGAACCTGGCGAGCCCGCCGCCCGGGTCGATCTCCTTGAACAGCCACTCCTGGTCGTCTCCGGTGAGCGACCCGGCCTGGAGGATTCCGTGATTGTCCGCCAGCACGGATGCGGCGTCACGGATCAGCTGATCCGCACCCGCGGTCCGGAACACCTCCATCGTGCGGACGTTGTTCCCGCGGCCCCGCGGGTGGGTCGAGGTGCTGCTGTGTTTCTCCACCAGCAGGTGGCGGACGCCGAGCCGGCTCAGGAAGAGGGAAGCGGACAGGCCCACCAGGGACCCGCCCACGATGAGGACCGGTACGCGGAGGTCGACGTTCTCGTTCATCAGTTGCTCCAGCTCGGACGCGTGACGGATGCAGTGTCCATGCCCTTGTAGGAGGTCTTCGGCCGGGCTTCGGACGACTCCTCACCTGAACGGTTCATAAATCTCGCGCCGCCCGTACCAGCGTTCCACGATCAGTCGCGGGAGCGAAGCTCGCGATGCGGGGGCGGACGTCACATGCCGGCGGGCAGGGACCTGCGCCGCTTCCACCGAAACCGACGGATGACGAGGGGTCACGGGACGTGGCCGCCGCATCCTCTCGAAGGAGAGCGAAAGATGACAACCCTCTCGGAACGGATATCTCAGTCCGCCTTCGACGGTTCGAGGCTCCGGGTCATACTGCTGCTGGACCTGCACGACGGCGCCCAGAACCAGTTCCTCGAGGCGTACGAGCACATGCGCAACCAGGTGGCCTCGATCCCCGGACACATCAGCGACCAGCTGTGCCAGTCCATCGAGAACCCCTCGCAGTGGCTCATCACCAGTGAGTGGGAGAGCGCGCCGCCGTTCCTCGCCTGGGTGAACAGCGAGGAGCACGTCGCGACTGTGCAGCCGCTGCACAGCTGCGTGCGCGACACGCGCTCCCTCCGCTTCAGCGTTCTGCGGGAGACCGGGGTCGCGTTCGAGGGCACGCCCGAGCCGGCGAAGGGCCGCCTCCAGTCCGCCCCGCGGCTGGGCGACGGCGTCGTACGCCACGCACTCACCTTCACGGTGAAGCCGGGCACGGAGGAGATGGTCGCGAAGATCCTCGCGGACTACGACTCCCCGCAGGCTCGTGTGGACGAGAACACCCGGCTGCGCCGTACCTCGCTCTTCATGCACGGAAACCGTGTCGTGCGAGCGGTCGAGGTCGAGGGCGACCTCATGGCGGCTCTGCGCCACGTCTCCCGTCAGCCGGAGGTCAGGGCCGTGGAAGAGGCCATCAACCCGTACCTGGAGCAGGACCGCGACCTCAGCGACCCCGACTCCGCCCGGATGTTCTTCACCCGGGCCGCGCTCCCGACCGTCCACCACGTGACGGCTGGGCGTCACGCCCCCGAGGACGTCCAGCGGCACTCGCTGTTCTACCAGGCCAAGGAAGGCTGCGGCATGGCACTGGCCCGGCTGCTCGCCGGCCAGGACGAGGAAGCGGCGAACGAAGCGTCGAGTCCCATCGAGAGCAGCACGATCTTCCAGCGTGACGACATCGTGGTGCGGCTCCTCGAAGTGAGCGGCCCGCTCGACGCACAGCCCACGCACGCGCTCGGCATCGGCGGCCACCGCAAGGCGGCCATGCTGGGCCGGCTGCTCGACGGCGGTGCGAACGGCATGCCGACGACCGACCAGGAGGCCGCGCGCTTCCTCGCGCAGGCCGAGATGAACCTGATCACCGACCGTCGGGCCACCGAGTCCTGATGCGTCACCGGCAGCGGGGTCACCCCCTGCTGCCGTCACACCGCACAACGTGCCTGGAGGAGAACAGCCATGACCACCCACCGGCCTCGCATCGTGGACCTCAGCGAGACTCAGCCCAACCGCAGGCGCGGAGGCGACCTGCGCGCCCTGCTCACCCCCACGGCGGTGGGCGCCACCAGCGGCTTCATGGGGCTGGCCATCGTCGCCCCCGGTGACCGCATCGGCGAGCACTACCACCCGTACTCCGAGGAATTCGTGTACGTCGTGGAGGGACTCCTCGAAGTGGACCTGGACGGCGAATCGCACCCGATGCGGCCCGACCAGGGCCTGCTGATCCCGCCGCACGTCCGTCACCGCTTCCGCAACGTGGGTGACGTGGAGGCGCGCATGGTCTTCCACCTCGGCCCGCTCGCCCCGCGTCCCGAACTCGGACACGTGGACACCGAGGTCACGGAGACCGCGGACCCCAGCGACGGCTACGCGCCGCCAGAACGAACGGGGGCGGCCTCATGACCCGGCGGCGCGTGGCCGTGACCGGGGTCGGCGTCGTCGCACCCGGTGGCATCGGAGCCCCTGCGTTCTGGGACCTGCTCGCCAACGGCCGTACCGCTACACGCGGCATCACACTGTTCGACCCGGCGCAGTTCCGTTCGCGCATCGCCGCCGAGTGCGACTTCGATCCCGTCGCCCACGGCCTGGACGCGGACCTGATCGCCCGCTCGGACCGGTACATCCAGTTCGCCCTGGTGGCGGCGAGGGAGGCGCTGGGCGACGCCGGCCTCGACCTCGAGAAGGAGGACCCCTGGCGTATCGGGGTCTCCCTCGGGACCGCGGTCGGCGGCACCACCCGCCTGGAGCACGACTACGTCGCCGTCAGCGGCAGCGGTGCGCGTTGGGACGTCGACCACCGGCCGGCGGGCGCCCACCTCGAACGGGCATTCGCGCCCAGCACCCTCGCCTCGGCAGTCGCTGAGGAGGTCGGAGCGCACGGGCCCGTGCAGACGGTCTCGACCGGCTGCACCTCGGGACTCGACGCGATCGGGTACGCCTTCCACTCCGTCGAGGAAGGCCGGGTGGACATCTGTGTCGCCGGAGCGTCCGACACGCCGATCACCCCCATCACGGTGGCCTGCTTCGACGCGATCAAGGCGACCTCGGCGAACAACGACGACCCGGAGCACGCCTCCAGGCCGTTCGACGCCCGCAGGGACGGCTTCGTCATGGGCGAGGGCGGCGCCGTCCTCGTACTCGAGGATCTGGAGCACGCCCGCGCCCGCGGCGCGACCGTCTACTGCGAGATATCGGGCTACGCCACATTCGGCAACGCCTACCACATGACCGGGCTGACCACCGAAGGTCTGGAGATGGCCGAGGCCATCAACACCGCCCTCGCGCACGCTCGGCTCGACGGATCGCAGGTCGACTACGTCAACGCGCACGGCTCGGGCACCAAGCAGAACGACCGGCACGAGACGGCAGCGGTGAAACGGGCCCTGGGCGCACACGCGTACAAGGTGCCGATGAGCTCGATCAAGTCGATGGTCGGCCACTCCCTCGGCGCCATCGGAGCGATCGAGATAGCCGCGTGCGTCCTGGCCCTCAAGCACCAGACGGTGCCGCCGACGGCCAACTACGAGACCGCCGACCCCGAATGCGATCTCGACTACGTACCCCGCACCGCACGGCCCCTCAAGCTGCGCAGCGTGCTCTCGGTCGGCAGCGGCTTCGGCGGATTCCAGTCCGCCGTCGCCATGACCCGATCAGGCGGGAGGACTCCATGAACGGCCCGGCAACACCAGCACGCCGCAACTCGGTCATCACGGGGATCGGTGTCGTCGCCCCCAACGGGACCGGCGCCGGCGCCTTCTGGAAGCGGACCCAGGAAGGGGTCAGCGTCCTCGACCTCGTGTCCCGCGAGGGCTGCGAGAATCTCCCGCTGCGGGTGGCGGGCGAGGTCAGGGACTTTGACCCGGTCGACTTCATCGAGGAGCGCTTCCTGGTCCAGACCGACCGCTTCACGCACTACGCGATGGCGGCCGCCGACCTCGCCCTGGACGACGCACGGCTCGGACGCGCGGACTACGAGGGCGCGCCGTTCAAGGTGGGCGTGGTCACCGCTGCCGGATCCGGCGGCGGAGAGTTCGGCCAGCGTGAGCTGCAAAGGCTGTGGGGTGAGGGCTCCCGATTCGTCGGCCCTTACCAGTCCATCGCCTGGTTCTACGCGGCCAGCACGGGACAGATCTCCATCCGGGGCGGCTTCAAGGGGCCGTGCGCCGTCGTGGCCAGCGACGAGGCCGGTGGCCTGGACGCGCTCATGCACGCCGCGCGTTCCATCCGGCGGGGCACCGACGCCGTCGTCGTCGGCGCCGCCGAGGCGCCGCTCGCACCGTACTCGGTCGTCTGCCAGCTCGGCTACGAGGACCTCAGCCTCTGCGACGAACCCACCCGGGCCTACCGGCCGTTCACCGCGGACGCCTGCGGATTCGTGCCGGCCGAGGGCGGCGCCATGCTGGTGGTCGAGGAGGAGACGGCGGCCCGCGAACGCGGTGCGAGGATCCGGGCCGAACTGGCCGGTCACGCCGCCACCTTCACCGGCGCGGCCCGATGGGAGGAGTCCCGCGCGGGACTCGCCCGGGCGATCGAAGGGGCGCTCCGCGAGGCGGACTGCGCGCCGGAGGAGATCGACGTCGTCTTCGCGGACGCGATGGGCGTGCCCTCGGCGGACCGGGCCGAAGCCCTGGCCATCGCCGACGCCCTGGGCCCGCACGGACGGCGTGTCCCGGTGACGGCGCCCAAGACCGGAACCGGCCGCGCGTACTGCGGCGCACCCGTGCTCGACACGTCCGCCGCGGTGCTCGCCATGGAACACGGTCTGATCCCGCCGACGCCCAACGTCTTCGAGGTGTGCCACGACCTCGACGTGGTCACCGGGCGCGCGCGCTCCGCGGAACTGCGGACGGCGCTCGTGCTGAGCCGAGGACTCATGGGTTCGAACGCGGCCCTGGTGCTTCGGCGCCCCACCGACACCCCAGTGTGAGAAGGAGCAGTCCCTCATGAACGAACAACTGACGTACGAAGAACTGGCCGCGCTCATGAAGAACGGCGCCGGCCTCACGGTGGACCCGTCGGAGATGGCCGGCCGCCCCGGCTCGGCCTTCGACGAGTACGGACTGGACTCGCTCGGCCTGCTCGGCATCGTGGCCGCGCTCGAGAACCGGTACGGCCGCCCCCTGCCGGCCGACGCCGACCGGTGCAAGACGCCGGGCGAGTTCCTCGACCTCGTGAACAACACCCCAGTGACAGGAGTTTGACGTGTCCGGACACACCGAGAACGAGATCACCATCGCCGCCCCCCTGGACCTCGTCTGGGACATGACGAACGATCTCGAGAACTGGCCGCAGCTGTTCAGTGAGTACGCGGCCGTCGAGGTGATCAAGCGGGAGGGCCAGAAGACGACCTTCCGTCTCACCATGCACCCCGACGACAACGGCAAGGTCTGGAGCTGGGTCTCCGAGCGCACCACGGACCGCCAGGGACGCAACGTGCGCGCCCGGAGGGTCGAGCCCGGCCCGTTCCAGCACATGGACATCCGGTGGGAGTACTCGGAGGTCCCGGGCGGCACGCGCATGCACTGGCGCCAGGACTTCGCGATGCGCCCCGACGCACCGGTCGACGACGCGTGGATGACCGACAACATCAACCGCAACTCGCGCGTCCAGCTGGAACTCATCCGCGACAAGATCGAGCAGCGGGACCGGGAACGCCGCTCCGCCTCGGTCCCCGCCAACTGATGCCCCGAAAGGCAGCCAGATGCACCACGCACTGATCGTCGCCCGGATGGCACCCGAGTCCGCGCCGGACATCGCGAAGCTCTTCGAGGCCTCGGACAACACCGACCTCCCGCACCTCGTCGGAGTCAACCGGCGCACGCTGTTCCAGTTCGGCGACGTCTATCTGCACCTGATCGAATCGGACAGGCCCCCGGGCCCGGAGATCGCCAAGGTGACGGAGCACCCGGAGTTCAAGGCCATCAGCGACCGGCTCACCGCCTTCGTGAGCCCCTACGACCCGCAGACCTGGCGTGGTCCGAAGGACGCGATGGCGCAGCAGTTCTACCGGTGGCAGAGCGACGGCTCCGCCTGACACACGATGATCGCCCCGGGTC
>NZ_JBHWZS010000251.1:0-12448 GCF_042728155.1 Streptomyces sp. NPDC060209 | reverse complement strand
CCAGCCCGTTGGCTGAAGCACATCCGGGCACCTATCCGAGCGCACCGGCCCGAGGAAATCGTCGTCATCGGTCGCAAGCAAGTACTCAAGCACACGAACAGTATGCCGACCTGACAGGGCGAACGTTGCTTGATGCGGCACTAGCTGACGTCGACTGCGTCGATCCAGGCAGGGAGCGTGCCGAACACGGCGTCGACTGACGCGCACCTGAGGGGAAGTCAACTCCGTTTGTGGGCGACAAGGCGTACGCCGTCTCACATGAGCCAGTTCCTCGCAATCGAACGTCGAGTGACGCACCGCGATGGGCTCCCCAAGATCTGTGCCAGAACTCCAATCTCGTGAACAAAGCCAAACATGGTGCAGTGGGACGTCAACCCGCTCGCCTCGTCCAACGATTGGGGCGACGTGGGCGGACGAAGAGGTCGAGCGCGCCCACGGCCGCACGGACATGGGCCGGCTCGCGACGGAACCGTTCTCCTGCGCACCACCAGGACACCTACCCGTCCGATTCCGGCGGATGTATGCCCAGGCAATGGTCGGCGCATCGGGGCCACGCCTGCCACAGAATCTCGGTGACCGCCAGGTCGCGGTTGAGAAGGGCGAGAGCCCAATCCCACATTGGGTACTCGTTACTGATGGGAGCTGTCACAGGGGTTCGGGCGGGCTGGACCGGAAGAGGTGCTGCCCCATGTGGGGACCGCGTCAGTGGCGGTCGGGATCCGGGCCGCCGCGCTCGTCAGTGTCGATCGCGTCGATCGCCGTGACCTCGTCCACGGTGAGGCGGAAGTCGAAGACGTCGAAGTTCTCCGCGATGCGGTGCTCCTTGACCGACTTCGGGATCGGCGACAGCCCGTGCTGAAGATGCCAGCGCAGGATGACTTGGGCTGGTGTCTTGTCGTACCGGGTTGCGATCGTGGTGATGGTGGGGTGCTGGAGCGGGTTGTTCGCAGCCTTGCGGCCGCCTTCCCAGTAGACGTTCACCCCGCCCAGCGGCGACCAGGATTGGGTGACCACACCGAGCGCGGCGTTCGCCTCACGCACCGGTTGCTGGATGAAGTACGGGTGCAATTCGACCTGGTTGACCGCTGGCACGATGCCGGTTCGGTCGATGAGACTGCGCAGGTGATCGGTGTTGTGGTTGCACACACCGATGGCCCGGACCCGGCCGTCGGCCAGCAGCTTCTCGGCCGCGTGGTAGGAGGCCACCGTCTTTTCGAACGCGGAGGGGACTGGCCAGTGCAGCAGGTACAGGTCCAGGTACTCCAGGCCGAGCTTGGCCATGCTGGTGTCGAAGGCGCGGAGAGCCGAGTCGTAGCCGTAGTCGTCCAACCACAGCTTGGTAGTCACGAACACCTGGTCGCGTGCGACGCCCGAGGCGGTGATGCCCTCGCCGACCTCCTTCTCATTGCGGTAGGCAGCCGCAGTGTCGATCAGACGGTAGCCGGTTTGCAGTGCGGTGGCGACTGCGGCGGAGGTTTCATGCGGGCTGCTCTGGAAGACGCCCAAACCCAGGGCGGGCATCTCTACACCATTGTTCAGCGTGATCGTCGGGCTCTTGCCGGTCACGGCGGTCCTCCTTGCATCGGTCGTGCGGAAGGCGCGGAGGCTGGGGGACGCCGCGCCGTTTCGGGTGCCCGTTGGGACCGGGCACTTCGCCATGCAACGGGAAGCGACTGTGACGTGGGAGTCTTTGCTGTGAGGGGTACTGGCAGGGACCCCCACCGTGCGTACGGCCGCCCGCGACCGGCCGGGGGTCGGCGCGATGCCCAGTCCGGGGAGTTGATACCGGCTGCCTGTCCTTGCCCGGCGGTGGCGGCCCAGCAGGCGAGCAGCTTCAGGCCCTCCTCGGCCGCGCTCCCGGCCGGGGCGCTGTAGACGAGAATACTCAGTGCGCTCTCGTCCGGCATGCCCATCGCCTCGTGGTGGTCGAGATTCAGGTCACCGACTGCGGGATGACGGAAGCGCTTGGTTCCCTCCCGGCAGACATGCACGTCGTGGCCTCACCGTGCCGAGGTACGGGCACCCGCCGGTGGCCTTACACCGGCAGACTGGCCTGCGGCGGGGTGATCTTGTCCCGGCGGGATTCAGGAATGCGCCGACTTCGTCCCGGTTGTCCATGCGCCCTGGTTTGGCACGTCGCGCCGCAGCTGGGGGTCCCTGCTGTTACCCCTCACAGCAGGAACTCCCACACCTCGGCCGATGCCGCTTCTATAGGTAGGAACCCCGGAGCCCGTCCCGCCGCGACCGCCGCCACGGGCGTCAAGCTCGCGAAGGACGTGCTGGGACGTGCTGCGCCCCAGCGAGCGCCCGATTCCGGTGCGGCGAGCAGGATCTGAGAGGAGTAGCCCACATGAATGAGCGCGAAGCGACGACCCGCAGCGCCCGTAACAGGCTGGCACGAACGCCAGGGCACCAGTCGTCGTGGCCGCGCCTCGCGCTTGTCGGAGACATCACGCATGTACCGACCCCCATGACTCGCTCCGGCTTCAGCATGTCTGCGCAGGACGCAGAAACCGTGGCTGAAGCCGTCGCAGCCGGCGTCAATGGCACGGCGAGGGCGCACGCCCTCAAACGCTACGAACAAGCACGCCTGGGCCGCGTCCGGACGTCGGGTAAGCCATTCTTTCGCAGGCCAGGCCGCCTGAGCTTGCGACCATGCACAGCCACCGCTCTCACTCCCGAATCAGAAGCACGAAAAGGACCACGATGACCCACGGAAGCCTCCCCCTGATAAACCGCTTCCGGCTCGCCGTAGCCACAGCCGCGACAGCGGCCGCCTTCGCCTCGACGCCATACGCATCCGCCGCCCCCACCGGCGCCCAGCCGGTCCTCAACCAGGTGAAGACCGAGGCCGCCTTCGACTTCGCTGCCGGCGACGCGCCCGAGAACATCACCGTCAACCCAGACAGCTCGATGACCATCTCCATGCTGGGGTCCTCAGCGGCTATGCCGCCGAAACTCGTGCGGATCAGCCCGTCCGGACACCGCACCACCCTTGCCGTCGGACATAAGGGCGACACCATCACGGGTAACGCACGTGGCAACGACGGCACCGTGTTCTACAACGTGATGTCCAAGGACGCTTCCCGGACCGGAGTGTGGGAGATCCCTGTGAGCGGTAGCCCGCAGCGCCTCGCCGCGCTGCCCGCCGACGCAAGCCCCAACGGCCTGGCCATCGGCCCCAACGGCCGAACCCTGTATGTCGCCGACAGCCTGAAGAGCACCGTGTGGGCTGTGCCGACCTCGGACGGACGGGCAGCGGTCTGGCTAACCGATCCCGCCCTCGCACCGGACAAGTCCGCATCCGTCCCCCTCGGCGCGAACGGCCTGCGCTACCACAACGGCTCCGTATGGGTCTCCAACATCTCCCACAACACCTTGCTGCGGATCCCGGTCACTCAAAGCGGCGCGCCCGGACGCATCCACACCGTCACCAGCCACCTCACCGGCGTGGACGACTTCAGCTTCCTCGACGAACGCTCCGACGTGGTGTTCGCGGCAGAGAACGAACGGAACGAAATCGTCATGGTCTATCCGGACGGCACCACCAAGACCGTCCTGACCGCATCCAGCGGACTCGCTTCCCCGACGTCTACCGCAGTGCGCGGAAGGCGGCTGTACATCACCAACGCCGGGCTCAATGAGCCGCACGACGCGAAACTGCAGTCCGCGACCATTAACCGCACGGCCCTGCTGAACCACTCCTGAGCCGTAAAGTGCCCAGGCGGGCCTGATACGCCCCACAGCCGCTTGCCAGGACCGGCATGAAGCGAAAGGACTCGCGCGATCTCGGCCACAGCTGGCTGCTGGTGTCCAGCCTGGGCCTGGGCACCATGAACTTCGGAAGCGAAGCCTCCGGGGGCGAAGTGTTCGCCTCAATCCGACTCGGCTCGCTCCAGGCGCGCCAGGAGGAACGGTCGATCAATGCGAGCGCGGCCAGGTCTTGTTGGGGCAGCCGCCGTGCAATGCAGTCCGGGCTGACGCGCCACCACGAAGCCCCGACGGCCCAACGGCCGGGCGGTGGCTTCGTCGTTATGCCCAGTTCCGCTCCGGCCGAAGCGGGCTATACCTGAGCCATACCGCCGTCGATGCAGAGTTCTGCACCTGTCATGAAACTGCTCTCGTCCGAGGCGAGAAACAGTGCACCATTGGCGATTTCCTCGGGAAGTCCGAGGCGGCCCATCGGGACAAGGGCACTCATGTGGGCTCGGAGAGCTACTGGATCTTGACCGAAGTACTCGGCCTGTCCGTCGATGATGAGCGTGTCGATCGGCCCCGGACTCAGCACGTTGACCCGAAGACCCCGGTCGCCGAACTCTGCCGCCCACGTGCGCGCGTAGGAGCGCACGGCAGCCTTCGCCGCGCTGTAAGCCCCTGCCCCGGGATCCCCCTTGAATGCCGTGATCGAGCCCAGCAAAACGATCGAGCCACCCGTTCGTAGAATCGGCAGCGCCTTCTGGACGGTGAACAGTGTGCCGCGGGCATTGAGGTCGAATGTGCGGTCGAAGTGTTCCTCGGTCACGTCCCCGAAGTTCGTCCGCTCAATGCTTCCAGCGTTCGCGACGATCACATCGAGGTGCCCGCTCTCCTGACGGATAGCCTCGACCAAATTGTCGAGATCACCCGACACTGTAGCGTCCGCGGTGACCGCCGTGACCTGTCCCTCAATGGAAGCCTTCGCGGCTTCGAGCGCCTCCTTCCGGCGCCCCGTGATGTAGACGTGGGCGCCTTCACTTCCGAATCTCTGGGCAATCGCCAGACCAAGGCCCGCGCTCCCGCCAGTGACGAGGGCTACCTTATTCGCGAGACGCATGCTTTCTCCTTGAGTCGAGACTGCGAGCACCGGACACATTGCTTTGCCTCATCCTGCTTTTGACAGCTGGCGTCGCAGGACTTGCGTGCCTGCAGGACGCGGCTGCCGTCCCGCAGCCTTCCGACCCTGGTGGCTGCGCTGGGCGTGCACCACGGTAGGATCGGCCCGACATAGAGGCAAATAGTGGCAACG
Source organism: Streptomyces sp. NPDC060209 (assembly GCF_042728155.1). Taxonomy (NCBI): domain Bacteria; kingdom Bacillati; phylum Actinomycetota; class Actinomycetes; order Kitasatosporales; family Streptomycetaceae; genus Streptomyces; species Streptomyces sp. NPDC060209. The sequence goes on along the minus strand of NZ_JBHWZS010000251.1, from coordinate 7,443 downwards.
GATACTCTGCATTGACACCTCCTATGTCATATCGAAGGTGGATTCGAATGAACCTGCGTCAATACGAATACGCCCTGGCCGTCGCTGACGAGGGCTCCATGACAGCGGCAGCAGAACGCCTGCGGGTCACTCAGCCCTCTCTGTCGCAGCAGATCGGCACCTTGGAGAAGCATCTCGGGGTCCAGCTGTTCACCCGCACCCCGAGCGGGGTGACGGTGACGGTGGCAGGGCGGGCTTTCCTCGCGGAGGCGCAGATCGCGACGACCGCATCCCGGCGTGCCATCACGGCCGCCCGCGCCGCCAACGGGGAACTGGCAGGCGAACTCATCATGGCTGTCCACATGGGCCTGGGAGCACGCCAGCTGCCCCAGGCATTGGGGCAGCTGCGCAATCGCCACCCGAAGCTGCAGGTGACTCTCCACGAGGAGCCCGATCCCGCGGACATGGAACGACTGGTCCGCCAGGGAACCCTCGACATGGTCCTCGTGCACCGCATCCCCGCAGGGTGCACCTTCGACATTCACCCTCTGGGCGAGGAAGCCTACGTCGCCGTCTTGCCGAAGGGGCACCCGCTTCTCTCGGACGGCGCCGCTCTGCGCCTGGAAGACCTGGCATCAGAGGGGTGGATCCGGTTCCGGCGCGCGAGCCTGCTCGACGACTACCTCGCCCGCCTGCTCGCCAACGCGGGCCTCAGCCCGCACACGGTGGCCCGAGCGTCACAGATCTCCACTGCGGTGCGGCTCGTGGCGCAGGGCTTGGGCGTCACTGTGGTCCCGGCCTCGGCCATCCCCGAAGGCTTCGAAGAACTGGCCTGCCCGCTAGAGCCCTCCCTGACCGAGCCCGTCCTCGTCGGCGTGCGGCGCAATCCGGGTTCGGCAGAGACGGCCATGCTCGACCATCTCAACCAGCAGAACTGGTGCGGTACAGGCCTCCTCTGTCAGCCCGCAACTGTTTGAGCGTTCACTTTCCACGTTGCACCAATATGGAACGACCTCGGGCCCCGAAGCCATTCGCGATGCCGCCCTGTCTCCACCACTCAGCCTTTTGACCTGCCGATACAGGGTTCAGGGACAGGTACTTACCTTGTTCTTTATCTACCAAGATCTTCCAGGCTTGCCGATGGCCTTGAGGGTCTCGGGACGTTTGACGGTTTTGGCAACGTCGTAGCGGGGTGCCCGGTGTTTGTTCTTGGCGAAGGGTGGCCGGCCGGGTCCGGCGCCTCGAGGTTTGGGAACACAGGCCGGGCAGTCGAGATGAGCGCGGATGTTCCTGAACCCCCGGCGGACCCGGGCCGGTGTGAGCCGGCCGGCGGTGGGGCTTCTCCCAGGGCCTGCGGAGGTCCGCGGCCAGGGGCCGGGCGAGCCGAACGCTTTCCGCAGGGCTGCAAGTGGCTCTTCCCTGCCTCGCTGAAGAACGTCGACGGCAGCAAGCCGGTCAGCGACCGCCGCCTGCGCGACCACCTGGCGATCTGGCTGGAGCGGCTCAGCCTCACGGATGAGCACGGTAAGCCGGTGAAGGTGACCTTCCACCAGTTCCGGCACACCCTGGCCACCCGCATGATCAACGCTGAAGTTCCCCAGCCGGTGATCCGGACCCTGCTCGATCACATGTCGCCGGCCATGACCTCCGTCTACGCCAAGCTCCACGACAAGACACTCCGGCGGCACTGGGAGAACGCCCTCAAGGTCAACCACGAGGGACAGCAGGCCGAGATCGCCGCCAACCACCCGCTCGCTGGAGCGACCTGGGCGAAGATGAGCCTGGTCCGCGCGAAGGTGACGCTGCCCAACGGCTACTGCGGAGCCCCGGTGCAGACCGACTGCGAGTACGTCAACCCTTGTCTGGACTGCCGGTTCTTCATCACCACCGGCGACTTCCTCCAGCAGCACCGCCAGCAGCGGCAGAAGACCAGCGAACTCATCCCCCAGGCCGAGGTAGCCGGACTCGCCCGCGTCGCGGAGAAGAACCGTCGCATCTTCGGCAAGTTCGACAAGATCATCGGTGCTCTGGAGGAAACCGGCGAGAACCAGATTGTCGTCGGCGGTCAGGTGGAGGACGTCGATGCCGCCAGCTGACAACACTGCCGCACTGGCCGAGGCCACCCGGCAGCGCAGCGAACGCTTACGCCGCCATGCCGAGAAGGCCATCTCGGCAGCCCAACGCACCGGCAACCGCCGCCCTCGACCTCAAAGAGCTCTACCTGTCGACGACCGCCGAGTTGGGCCGACGATTCGCGCGGATCTACACCACCCTCGGAACCCAGGACCCCCTCTACCGGAGGTTCTGCCTCTACCGAGTCCGCGACTTCCGCGAAAGCCAAGACGCCTGAGAACACCGGGCCTGTGCCTTCTCAAACGACCTGGAATCCCAGCAGGTCAACGCCCGTGAGGTCACCTGGCAACTGTCAGGTCACCGAGAGGAGTTGACCTTAACTTAGGTTGAGGTCCTAGGTTGCCCGCATGAACACCACGAACTGCACCCTCCCTGCCAACGACGCCGACGAACAGCGGATCCGCGAGTTGGTCGCGCGGTCCCAGGAGGCGCAGATCGACCCGGACGTGCTGCCTGCGCTGCACGCCGCAAACTTGGTGATCGTCAACTTGGCTGGACGGCGCCTCTTCGGGCGTGATGCCTTCGCTTCGGCCATGGCCGAAGCGCTCTCTTCCCCGAGCAAGGACATCCGGACCTCGCTGGAGGTCGACGACATCCGGTTCACCACCCCCGACGTCGCCATCGTCAGCCTCACCAAGACCGTCTACGACGAACGGTCCGAGGCGGAGGACTCGTCCGAGCTGCCCTCGGTTGGTGTCATGACCTACGTCTTGACCCGCCAGGGCGACGACTGGCTCATCGCCCTGGCCCAGACGACACCGGTCCAGTGAGCGGCCGCCACCGCGCCACCAACCCGCCGGCAACGCGAACGCCGCGAACTCGACCGCCTCACTCGCATCCTCACCGAACAAGCAGACTGAGGATCGCCTCGGCAACGCTCCCTCCGCCGTCTCCCCTCAAAGAAGTTGTGTGGTGCCCACACCGTGAACCCGTCTGGGGGTGCGTCACCGCTATGAGTGTGAGGCGACAAGCTCGATCTCGAAGCCGTCGCGTGACTCGAGGTAGGCGGCGTGCTGGTGGTTTCCGCCCGCATGGGGGTGACGCTCGGGGAAGAGGAGCGTCCAGCCGTTCTCGCGGGCTTTGGACGTGAGCAGGTCGATGCGGTCAGTGGTGTCGATGTGGAACGCGAGGTGGTTGAGGCCGGGAGCGCACCGGTCGTGGCGGTCGGCGGTGAGGGCGGGGGACTGCTCGAAGACGAGGTAGGTAGGGCCGAGTTTCCAGCTGCGGCCGTTGTCCCAGCTCTGGTGGAGGGTGTAGCCGAGGTCTTCGAGGAGCCACTGCCAGTCGCTGATGGAGCGGTCGAGGTCGGGTACCCAGATCTCGACATGGTGGAGGGTGCCGGGCACCGGTGCGGGTTGGTTGGTCACAGTGTGTTCCCTCGTCGGCGTGGGTGAGGGCGGCAGCCTATACCTGATGGGTGGTTTTGCGTCTAGACAGCCCCTTCGGTCACATGCCAGGCGGTTACGGACAGTTGACGGGTAGTGCACGTATCTTCTGCCCCCTTCGGCGGTACGACAGCTGTAGGGCGTCGTGATCGCGGTGCCGAGGACGGGCCGGTCCCGGCTGTCGTGTACACCGGCTCGGGAAGGAGGCTTCTTCGTGGCTGTCCTGTTGTGCTCGGCGGATACCGCTGCCGGGCAGGCGTCCCTGATCCTGAAGTCCGGTCCGTCGGCCTACGGCGTGTCCAGAGTCGTCCCTACGGGGCGCGGCCCGCTGTCGGCGGCGCAATGCCCGGATGGGCGCCTCTACCTCGCTGTATCGGTCTCTGATGAGGTTTTCGTCCTGGATCCGGATGGTGTGGGGCGTAGCCGGATTCGTGTGGGTTGGGCGCCGCGCTCCCTCGCACCGGTGCCGGGCACGCCGTTCCTGCTGGTGTCGAACGCGGGCTCTGACAGTCTCTCCGTCGTCGACACCGCCGAGGAACGGGAAGTCGTCCGGGTGCAGTTGGGGCGGGAGCCGGGGGCGATCGTTATCGCCGGACGGGTGCAGCGCGGTGGTGTGCGAGCGGGGGGCAGGATCGGCGGGTGTCCTGGACCTGTCCGACCTCATCGGAGACCGGAGGGTCCGGGTTGTGGGCCGGGTCGTGCTCGGCCCGGCGCATGTCCAGCCGCGGGCCGTGGCGCTGTGGGGTACCCGCGCCGTGTTCGCGTGTGCGCGGCTGGATGTTCTGCCTGTAGTCGACTTGGCGGGCGGTCGGGTGGAGGACGGGGTGCGACTTCCGGTGGCCGGGGCGGCGCCGGCTGGCATCGCGGTGACGGGGGAGGGCGGCTATGCCCTGGTCACGTTGGAACGGGCGGGTGTGCTCGCGGTGGTGGATCTGCTGGAGTGGAAGGTGACTCGTTTGGTCCCGGTTGGTGTAGGCCCGAGGGGCATCGTCATTGATTCGGCTGACGCCACCGTGTACTGCGCGCTTGCTGGACAGCGGTCGATGGCCGTCGTGCATCTGGACGGGGTGGACCTGTCGAACACGGACGGCGCCCCGCAGTTCGAGGAGATACCCGTAGGTGCGGGCCCGAGCTCCGTCGCGCTTGCCCAAGTCGACGACCCCGACCCGTCCAGCTGACCCCTTCCCCGGGGGCCACGCGCTCCGCCAGGGAGAAGCGGCGTCCCCTGCACGATTCGAAAGCAGCCCGCACATGCCCCTGCCTTCTCTGTCCCTCGGCTCTGGGTGTCCGGAGCCGACCAGAATCCGGGCCCTGGCCGCGCTCCTGGGTGCGACCCGTGCGCACGTCCTTGTGCGGATTGCCGCGCTTGAAGCGGCGACGACCAACGATCTGGTGCAGGAGCTGGCGGTGTCCGCGGCGACGGTTTCTCATCACACAGGGGTTCTGCGCCATTCCGCCCTGATTACGACACGGCGGTCCGGGGTGAGTGTCCAGCATGCCCTGACCCCGCTTGGTCAGAGCTTGCTGGGGGCGCACGGCGTCCCCAGTGGCCGCCAGTCGCAAGGCGAATCGCGGTGAACGCGCGCCCCCGCGCTGGCGATGGTGGCGGCAGTGGAGAGCGTGTCAGGGGTGCGCGAGACACTGGTGGTGCGGGGTTTTACCTGCCCAGGAGGAAATTTCCGCCCTCTTTCCGCTTCCGGTCTGATTAATGGTACGGGGCGGCATGCGTCAATTAGTGTGCGCCCTTTTAGAGCAGGATCGAAAAGCTTGCACCCCTCACGGAAATGGGCACAGACTGATGACCGCTCGCCAATAGCACAGGCCCTTAAGGGTCAGTGAAACAGCTGAATTCTGCGGGGGGTTGCTGTCTCATGCCCGTTTCCGAGAAAGCTAAGAGTTCGACGCCCGAGACGTCCGCTGCGACCCGGGCAACTGTCATGCAGCTATTCGCGACGGCTGTCGCCCGCACTCAGTGCCCGTTCGCCGACGAGGTCAACGACCGCTTGGTCGGCCTGCTGGCTGAGCGTGCGGGCGCGGGGGCCAAGGACTTCGGCTACAAGAGGGAGACGGCGGGGGAGTTCACCCAGTGGGGCGGCCATGACGCGGTCCGGATCAGCCGATGGGTGTGCTCTGTAGCGGGAAAATTCACCGAGTCCCTGACCGGGATGCCCCTCGCAGAGGCCTTCGGCCGCTCCCTGGAACGCGAGGCCGAACGGGGCGCGGGCGCTGTGCGGGAGGTAGCGGTGGGTGTGACCCGCAGCTGGGCCTCGCTCTACCGGTCCGGTGACCGGCATGAGCCGCACTTCCACCCCAACACGGCCCTCTCAGCGGTCTACTACGTGTCCGCGCCCAGCACCTGCGAGATCGACCTGCTCGATCCCCGCCCGAACGTCGACTACTTCGACCCGGGGATCTCCCTCGCCGGGGAGAGTCACCGCGTCCGCCTCGCCTGCACACCCGGCGAGCTCCTGGTCTTCCCCGGCTGGCTGAAGCACGCCGTTCCTCCCTTCCAGGACGAAACACCGCGTATGTCCATCGCCTGGAACCTGAACTACACCCTCGGCTGAACATCCAAATTTCCACAGTTCAGCCAACCTCGGCCGGAAGCTGTCCCTATTCCGGCGTTCCGTCACACAGGAGAAAAGGAAATCCCGCCATGCGCAATATCCAGTTCTTCTCCACCGACACCGACGACGGCGTCGTCTCCGTCGTCGCCAAGACCGGTACGGGCGAGCACCGCACCATCGCCCAGATCCCCATCGGCAACGCACCTCGCGGCGGCGTGAAGTTCACCAAGGATGGCCGCGGCTTCGTCTGCAACACCAGCCAGAACACGATCTCCGAGATCGACGCCGTCGCCCTCACCGAGGTCCGTCGCATCGAGGTCGGACACGGGCCCCGTGGCCAGGGCCTCGTGCCCGGCGACAAGTACCTCCTGGTCTCCAACTCCGGCTCCGACACCGTCTCCGTCGTGGACCTCGAGCTCAACCTGGAGGTCCACCAGATCCCGGCAGGCCGCGACCCCCGTCACATGGGCATCAACCAGGCCGGCACCATCGCCTACGTCTGCGTCTGGGGCGACGGCTACATCAGCAAGCTCGACATCAGCCCCCTTGCCGATGGTGACCCGCAGCAGGTCACCGAGCTCGCCCAGATCCCCGTCGACCGCGAAGCCCACCCCTACAGCCTGGGCATCGACCCGTCCGGCGCCCGCGTGTTCGTCGCCAACACCCAGGCCGCCTACGTCACCGTCATCGACGTCGCCACCGACGAAACCCACCGCGTCGACGTCGGCTCCACCGGCGGTCGCGGCGTCGGCTTCACCCCCGACGGCCAGTACGCCCTGGTGACCGTCGAGAACTCCTCCACGATCGCCGTCATCGACGTTGACACCCTCCAGGTCACCCGTCACATCCCCACCGGCTCCGGCCCCCGCGGCCTCGTCGTCGACCACGGCGACAAGACCGCCTACATCACCAACTTCGCCCGCGCCGGCATGATGTCCGCCGACCACCCCCAGTTCGCCCCCAACAGCCTCACCATGGTCGACCTCACCTCCGCCCCCCTCGACCGCGATGAGGGCACCTTCACCTACGAAGAGATCACCGTCGGCTACGGACCCTGCTCCGTCGTGATGTTCGACCTCGACACCCTCTCCGAGTCCGAGCGCCAGCGCCGCCTCCGCCGCGCCGACACCCCCGCCTGAGCCCAGCGGGCGGGGAGCCCGACGCCATCCCTGCGGGCTCCCCGCCCCCGCCAGCCTGAGGTCCGGGCCCTGGCGGGGACCAGCACCAGCAGAGCACACCTGACCACCAGGGCCCGCAGGGAGGCGCCACCACTCCGGGCCCTGGCCCGGCCGCCCATCGTCCGCGCTGGACCGGTCCCAGCCGACAACAGGCGGCGCCCCGCTGCCCCCGGGTCCCTCCCCATGCACAGGGACGCGACC
>NZ_JBHWZS010000250.1:0-12480 GCF_042728155.1 Streptomyces sp. NPDC060209 | reverse complement strand
GACCCGAACCGCAAGGAAATCCCGGTCATCTGCGACGAGCAGCTCGTCGTCGAGTACTACGCCCGCTGACGCAGGCGTAGCTCTCAACCGAGCTCGGGCCCGCCCCTCCCTGTTGTACGGGAGGCGGCGGGCCTTCGCGTTTCCCCGGCCGGCCCTGCGCCCGGGGCGCCCTCCGGGGCCGCGCCGTCGTCCTCCGGGGCCGCGCCGTCGTCCGCCCCGGCGTCGAGCGCCCGCGCCACCGCGGTCTGCGCGTCCAGCCGGCGGCCCGAGCGCCGCTCGACGTCGTACCGCGTGTCACCGAGCTCCGCCCTCGCCCGCTCCTCGCACTCGGCCCGGGGCCTGCCGTAGTGGGCGGATCCGAACAGGGGCAGGCCCACCGAGGGCCACATCCGGTCCGCCGCTCCCTGCAGCACCGCGGCCTCCGCCGCGTCGCCCTCGGTCACCGTGATGAGGGCCAGCAGCTCCAGCGAGAGGACCGTGCCGAGCAGGTCGTGGAAGGCGTGCGCGATGGACAGGGACTCCCCGAGCATCCGGCGCGCCCGCCCGCTCCGCCCCGACTGCAGGGCCGCGTAGCCCAGGACGTACAGCGCGTAGGCCAGGGTCCACCGCTCACCGTGGTCCTCGCAGATCTCACGGACCTCGTCACAGATCACCGCGGCCGCGTCCAGGTCCCCGCGGAACGCCACGGCCATGCCCAGCTCGACCTGGGCCATCAGCACGTTGCTGTTCAGCTCGCCGATCTCCCGGTAGCGCCCGAGCGCCTCGCGCAACAGCTCCTCGGCGCGCACCGGGTCGTCCGTGACGATCGAGAGGCAGCCCGTGCGGTGCACGGCGTAGGCCACGGCGGTGGCGTCCCCCGAGCGCTCCCCCTCCTCGCGGCACTCCTGCAGGGCCGACACCGCCGAGACCGGGTCCCCCTGCAGCACCGCGACGTAACCGAGCACCCACAGGGCCTTCAGCCGCGAATGGTCGTAGGGGGATTCCTCCTCCAGGACGTGGTCCAGCCAGTGGCGGCCCTCCGAGAGGCGTCCGCAGCCCGCCCAGTAGAACCAGAGAGTGCCCGCCAGATACTGCGCGAGATGGACCTCCTCCGGACTCTCCATCGAGCACTCCATCGCGCGGCGGAGATTGGGCAGCTCGCTGTCGATCCGGGCCGCGGCCTCCGCCTGTCTGGGGCTGAACCAGTCGAGCTCGCACCACGTCGCGAGCCCCAGGTACCAGTCCCGGTGCCTGCGGCGCAGCCGCTCGGCGTCACCGGTCGCCCGCAGCCACTCGGCGCCGTACTCGCGCACGGTGTCCAGCAGCCGGTAGCGGCTGCCGACGGCCGAGTCCTCGCGCAGCACCACGGACTGCGCCAGCAGTTCGTCCAGCACGTCCAGCACGGAGTCGGCGGGCAGGCCCGGGCCGCTGCAGATGTACTCGACGGCCTCCAGGTCGAACTGTCCGGCGAACACCGAGAGCCGTGCCCAGAGCAGCCGCTGCTCGGGAGCGCACAGCTCATGGCTCCAGCCGATGGCCGTGCGCAGCGTCTGGTGCCGGGGGAGCGCGCTCGGACTGCCCCCGGTCAGCAGCCGGAACCGGTCGTCGAGGCGGTGCAGCACCTGCTCCATCGTCAGGGCCCGCAGCCGTCCCGCGGCGAGCTCCAGGGCCAGCGGGATGCAGTCGAGCCGGCGGCAGAGCTCGCGTGCGGTCTCCCGGTCGCCGTCCGCCGGCCGGAATCCGGGGTAGACCGCGGCGGCGCGCCTGACGAAGAGTTCCAGGGCGTCGTCGTCCGTCATCGGCATCAGCGGGAAGGTGCGCTCGCCGTCCACCCGCAGCGGCCGGCGGCCGGCCGCGAGCACCTGGAGTCCCGGTGCCCGGCGCAGCAGTTCCCGTACGAGTTCGGCACACGTGTCGGCCAGATGCTCGAAGCCGTCGATCACGAGCAGGAGCCGGCGCTCCGCACAGTGCTCGATCAGCACGGCGCGAGGCGGCCTGCTGGTGTGGTCGGTCAGCCCCAGCGCGGTGACCAGTGCGTGTTCGAGCAACTCGGGGTCGTGGACGGCCGACAGCTCGGCGATCCACACACCATCGAAGTACCGTTTCTCCATGAGGGCCGCGACACGGGTCGTGATCCGGGTCTTGCCGACCCCGGCGACCCCCGCCACGGTGACGAGCCTGGACTCGCCCAGGAGTTCGGCCAGTTCGGCCAGTTCGGCGTCGCGTCCCACGAACGTGTTCAGCTCCGCCGGGAGATTTCCGCGCACAGGGGCGGGCTCCGCATCGTCGGGCGTGGAGGAGGGGCGCTGAGGGCGTCGCATGAAACACGCAGAGTACTGGCACATAAGCTCTCCGTACAATCTCCCCGCTTTCGGGACCCGCGCCGCCCGCCCGTAATGCGGTACGGCGCGCGACGCCCGGCGCGATAGGCTCGGGGGACGACGATCGGCAGTGGTGGCAGGACGCGCCGGCCGACCGGTGACAGGCAGATACCGGCGGGGAGAGGTCCCGGCCGATGCGGGCGACGAGCAGAGAGCGGTGCACTGTGTCCGGTGGAGAGGTGGCCGGCATCCTGGTGGCTGTCTTCTGGGCGATCCTGGTTTCCTTCCTCGCCGTTGTACTGGTGAGGCTGGCCCAGACGCTCAGGGCGACCACCGCACTGGTGGCGGACGTGACGGAGCAGGCGGTCCCGCTGCTCGCCGACGCCTCCGCCACCCTGCGTTCCGCGCAGACCCAGCTGGACAAGGTCGACGCCATCGCGAGCGACGTCCAGGAGGTCACCTCCAACGCCTCCGCGCTCTCCACGACCGTCGCCTCGACGTTCGGCGGCCCGCTCGTGAAGGTCGCGGCGTTCGGCTACGGGGTGCGGCAGGCGCTCGGCCGCCGCACCGCGGCCGAGCCGGAACCGGACCGCCGGACCTCCCGCCGCACCGTGATTGTCGGCCGTACCGTGCCGTCCGCCCGTGACAAGAAGCGGAACGGCCGAAGCTCCCGCGGACAGAAGGACTGACCCAGCGATGTTCCGCCGTACGTTCTGGTTCACCGCCGGCGCAGCCGCCGGTGTCTGGGCCACCACCAAGGTCAACCGCAAGATCCGGCAGCTGACTCCCGAGAGCCTCGCGGCGCAGGCCGCCGACAAGGCGATCGAGGCGGGTCACAAGCTGAAGGACTTCGCCCTCGACGTCCGCGAGGGCATGGTCAGGCGCGAGGCCGAACTGGGCGGGGCGCTCGGCATCGAGGCGGCCGACGACCCCGAACTCGTCACCCACCGATCACTTCCCTACAACTCGAACAACCGGAATGAGGACCACTAATGGAGTCGGCTGAAATTCGCCGCCGCTGGCTGAGCTTCTTCGAGGAGCGCGGCCACACCGTCGTGCCTTCGGCGTCGCTCATCGCGGACGACCCGACTCTGCTGCTGGTCCCCGCGGGCATGGTTCCCTTCAAGCCGTACTTCCTGGGCGAGGTCAAGCCGCCCGCCCCGCGCGTCACCAGCGTGCAGAAGTGCGTGCGTACGCCGGACATCGAAGAGGTCGGCAAGACCACCCGGCACGGCACGTTCTTCCAGATGTGCGGCAACTTCTCCTTCGGCGACTACTTCAAGGAAGGCGCCATCGAGTTCGCCTGGGCGGCGCTCACGAACTCCGTGGAGGACGGCGGCTTCGGGCTCGACCCCGAGCGGCTGTGGATCACCGTCTACCTGGACGACGACGAGGCCGAGCAGATCTGGCGCGACAAGATCGGCGTCCCCGCAGAGCGCATCCAGCGCCTGGGCAAGAAGGACAACTTCTGGTCCATGGGCGTCCCCGGACCCTGCGGCCCTTGCTCCGAGATCAACTACGACCGCGGCCCCGAGTTCGGCGTCGAGGGCGGCCCCGCCGTCAACGACGAGCGCTACGTGGAGATCTGGAACCTCGTCTTCATGCAGTACGAGCGGGGCGCGGGCGACGGCAAGGAGGACTTCCCGATCCTGGGAGACCTGCCGTCGAAGAACATCGACACGGGACTCGGCCTCGAGCGCCTCGCCATGATCCTGCAGGACGTACAGAACATGTACGAGACCGACACCCTGCGCGTCGTCATGGACAAGGCCACCGAGCTCACCGGCGTGCGCTACGGCGCCGAACACGGCTCCGACGTCTCGCTGCGCGTGGTCGCCGACCACATCCGCACCTCGGTGATGCTCATCGGCGACGGAGTCACCCCCGGCAACGAGGGCCGCGGTTACGTCCTGCGCCGCATCATGCGCCGCGCCATCCGCAACATGCGCCTCATGGGCGCCACCGGCCCGGTCGTCCGCGAGCTCGTCGACGTCGTCGTCGACACCATGGGGCAGCAGTACCCGGAGCTGATCACCGACCGCAAGCGCATCGAGACCGTCGCTCTCGCCGAGGAAGTCGCCTTCCTCAAGGCCCTCAAGGGCGGCACGAACATTCTCGAGACCGCCGTCACCGAGACCAAGGCCGCCGGCGGCCAGGTGCTGGCCGGCGACAAGGCGTTCCTGCTCCACGACACCTGGGGCTTCCCGATCGACCTCACACTGGAGATGGCCGCCGAACAGGGCCTCTCCGTCGACGAGGACGGCTTCCGCCGGCTCATGCAGGAGCAGCGGGACAAGGCCAAGGCCGATGCCAGGGCCAAGAAGACCGGCCACGCCGACCTGTCCGCCTACCGTGAGGTCGCCGACACCGCCGGCGTCACCGAGTTCACCGGCTACGCCAGCATCGAGGGCGAGTCGAAGATCGTCGGCCTGCTCGTCGACGGCGTGCCCTCGCCCGCCGCCACCGAAGGCGACGAGGTCGAGGTCGTCCTCGACCGCACCCCCTTCTACGCCGAGGGCGGTGGCCAGCTCGCCGACCAGGGGCGCATCCGGCTCGACACCGGCGCCGTCATCCAGATCCGCGACGTACAGCAGCCGGTCCCGGGCGTCTCCGTCCACAAGGGGTCGGTCCAGGTCGGCGAGGTGACCGTCGGCGCCTCCGCTTTCGCCGCCATCGACAACACGCGCAGGCGCGCCATCGCCCGCGCCCACAGCGCCACCCACCTCACGCACCAGGCCCTGCGCGACGCTCTCGGCCCGACGGCCGCCCAGGCCGGTTCGGAGAACTCGCCCGGCCGCTTCCGCTTCGACTTCGGCTCGCCCGCCGCCGTACCCGGCACGGTCCTGACCGACGTCGAGCAGAAGATCAACGAGGTCCTCGCCCGGGAACTCGACGTCCAGGCCGAGGTCATGTCCATCGACGACGCCAAGAAGCAGGGCGCCATCGCCGAGTTCGGTGAGAAGTACGGCGAGCGGGTCCGCGTCGTCACCATCGGGGACTTCTCCAAGGAGCTGTGCGGCGGTACGCACGTCCACAACACCTCCCAGCTGGGCCTGGTGAAGCTGCTCGGCGAGTCGTCCATCGGTTCCGGTGTGCGCCGCATCGAGGCCCTGGTCGGCGTGGACGCGTACAACTTCCTCGCCAAGGAGCACACGGTCGTCGCCCAGCTCCAGGAGCTGGTCAAGGGCCGCTCCGAGGAGCTCCCGGAGAAGATCGCCGGCATGCTCGGCAAGCTGAAGGACGCCGAGAAGGAGATCGAGAAGTTCCGCGCGGAGAAGGTCCTCCAGGCCGCCGCCGGGCTCGTGGAGTCGGCCAAGGACGTACGCGGTGTCGCGCTGGTCACCGGACAGGTGCCGGACGGCACCTCGGCCGACGACCTGCGCAAGCTGGTCCTCGACGTGCGCGGACGGATCCAGGGCGGCCGACCGGCCGTCGTGGCCCTGTTCACCACGGCCAACGGCCGCCCGCTGACGGTCATCGCCACCAACGAGGCGGCCCGCGAGCGCGGCCTCAAGGCCGGTGACCTGGTGCGCACCGCCGCCAAGACCCTCGGTGGCGGTGGCGGCGGCAAGCCGGACGTAGCCCAGGGCGGCGGCCAGAACCCGGACGCCATCGGTGACGCCGTCGCCGCTGTCGAACGCCTCGTCGCCGAGACGGCGTGACGTCGGACATGTCGCAGATGCGCCGTGGACGCCGACTCGCCATCGACGTCGGTGACGCCCGTATCGGGGTCGCCTCGTGCGACCCCGACGGGATCCTCGCCACGCCGGTGGAGACCGTGCCGGGACGGGACGTGACGTCCGCCCACCGGCGGCTCGGCCGCATCGTCGAGGAGTACGAGCCGATCGAGGTCATCGTCGGGCTGCCCCGCTCCCTGGGCGGCGGCGAGGGCCCGGCGGCGGCGAAGGTACGCGCTTTCGCCCAGGTGTTCGCCCGCGCGATCGCACCGGTCCCGGTGCGTCTCGTGGACGAGAGGATGACCACAGTGACGGCCGCTCAGGGGCTGCGAGCTTCGGGCGTGAAGTCCAAGAAGGGCCGGTCTGTCATCGACCAGGCTGCCGCTGTGGTGATCCTTCAGAACGCTCTGGAGTCCGAACGGGCGTCAGGCACTGCCCCGGGCGAGGGCGTCGAAGTGGTTGTCTGATCGCGATACGGTAACGTTCCGCGCGATGCGCCGGTGTTCGAATAGACACCGCACAGCAAAGCGAAGAGACGGAGCGTCGTCTCGCGGCTCAAGGGGATCGATGACTGAGTATGGCCGGGGCTCCGGCTCCGAACCGTGGCATCCCGAGGACCCCTTGTACGGGGACCAGGGATGGGGAGGCCACCAGGCTGCCCACGGCCAGGGCCAGTACGACGGCCAGCAGCAGCCCTATGCGCAGGACCCGTACGCCCAGCAGGGCTACCAGCAGGACCCGTACCAGCAGCAGCCGCAGCAGCACCAGCAGGATCCGTATGCGCAGCAGCACCAGCAGCAGTACGGCTCCCCGCAGGACCCCTACGCCCAGCAGCCGCAGAACCCTCAGCAGCCGCAGCACCCCCAGCAGCCGCAGCACCCCCAGCAGCCGCAGTACGACGGCGGCTGGGACACCGGCCAGCACACGGCGATGCCGTACGGGGCGCAGCAGCCCCAGTACGGCAACAACCCCGGCGGCTACGGCGAACAGGGCGACTACTACGGAACCCCCGAGGCCTACCCTCCGCCGCAGCCCCCGGGGCACCGTGAGCAGGCACCCCAGCAGCAGGGCCAGGACTGGGACCCGGACGTGCCGCAGGAGGAGACGCATCCTTTCTTCACGGGCGCGGACGAGCCTGCCGACGGGCGTGACTCCCGCTCCCGGTCCCGCGAGGACGACGAGTACGACGACGACCCGCGTGAGTCCCGCCGGGGCGGCGGCGAGCGTCGAGGCAAGGGCAAGAAGAAGAGCCGCAACGGCTGCGCGTGCCTGGGCGTCGCGGCGGTCCTCGTCGGCGGCCTCGGCGGGGTGGGCTACTTCGGCTACTCGTACTACCAGAGCCAGTTCGGCGCGGCGCCCGACTACGTGGGCGACGGCACCGGCTCGGTCGAGGTGGAGATCCCCGACGGTGCCTACGGGAACGAGATCGCGAACATCCTGAAGAGGGCCGGCGTCGTGAAATCGTCCGACGCCTTCATTTCCGCCCAGAACGGGAAATTCAAAGGAAAGTCCGTTCAAGCCGGTGTTTATCTCCTGAAGAAGGAGATGTCCGGCGAGAGCGCCATGGCCTTGATGCTGGACCCGAAGAGCCAGAACGCACTGGTCATCCCGGAGGGCACGAGTACCTCCGGTGTCTACGCGGCGATCGACAAAAGGCTCGACCTGAAGTCGGGTACCACGGCGGACGTCGCGAAGACGAAGGCCGAGAGCCTCGGGCTGCCTGAATGGGCGGACGACGACCCCGAGATCAAGGACCCGCTGGAAGGGTTCCTCTTCCCGGCCGCGTACGCGGTTCCCAAGGGTTCCAAGCCCGAGGACGCGTTGAAGAAGATGGTCACCCGGGCCAACAAGGAATACGGAAAGCTCGATCTCGAGCAGAACGCGAAGAAGCTGAATCTGGACTCACCGCTCGACGTCATCACCGTGGCGAGCCTCGTCCAGAAAGAGGGCAAGTACCCGCACGACTTCGAAAAGGTCGCGAGGGTGGTCTACAACCGGCTCAAGCCGGACAACCTCGAAACCGTCGGACGGCTCGAATTCGACTCGACGGTCAATTACATCCGGGCTGAGAGCACCCTGGACGTGGGGGCCGTCGACGACTTGCGGAAGATCGACGATCCGTACAACACGTACAGCATCAAGGGGCTCCCGCTCGGACCGATCTCCAATCCGGGCGCGGACGCGCTGCACTCGGCGATCAATCCGGCTGCCGGGCCCTGGTACTACTTCGTCTCCGTGACCGAGGACAAGACGGTGTTCGCGGTGACGAACGAGGAGCACGAGCGCAACCGCAAGAAGTACGAAGAGAACAAGGCAGACCAGTGAGCATCACCCGCCGCCGGGCCGCAGTCCTCGGCTCGCCCATCGCCCACTCCCTCTCTCCGGACCTGCACCGCGCCGCCTACGCGGAGCTAGGCCTCCAGGACTGGTCGTACGAGCGCTTCGACGTGGACGAGGCGGCACTCCCCGGCTTCGTCGAGGGGCTGGACCCCTCCTGGGCGGGCCTTTCCCTGACCATGCCGCTCAAGCGGGCGGTGATCCCGCTGCTGGACGGGATCAGCGACACGGCGGCGTCGGTCGAGACGGTCAACACGGTGGTCTTCACGGAGGACGGCCGACGGCTCGGTGACAACACCGACATCCCCGGCATGATCGCCGCCCTGCACGAACGCGGAGTCGAGAAGGTCGAGTCCGCCGCCGTCCTGGGGGCCGGAGCCACCGCTTCCTCGGCCCTGGCCGCCCTCGCCGAGATCTGCACCGGCCCGGTCACCGCCTATGTGCGCAGCGCGGCACGAGCCGACGAGATGCGGGGCTGGGGCGAACGTCTCGGTGTCGAGGTCAGGATCGCGGACTGGGCCACGGCAGGCGAGGCTCTGCACGCCCCCCTGGTGATCGCCACCACTCCGGCCGGCACCACGGACGCCCTCGCCGGCTCCGTCCCCGCCGCGCCCGGCACCCTGTTCGACGTGCTGTACGAGCCCTGGCCGACCGCGCTGGCCTCGCGCTGGGCGGCGACGGGAGCGGGCGTCGTAGGAGGCCTCGACCTCCTGGTGCACCAGGCCGTCCTGCAGGTGGAGCAGATGACCGGTCTGGACGCGCCGCTCGCCGTCATGCGGGCGGCCGGCGAGCAGGCTCTCGCGACGAGGGAACGTCAGTAGGACCGTCCGGAGACGGACCCCGAAACGTCCGTCTGCTGGACCGGCGGCAGGTCGCTCCTCCTGATCGTGGGAGGATCGGGGGTGGCGGGCCAGGGCCGCGCACCCGGTCGCGCCGTTGCAGTTACAGGCGCGAGCATGAGGAGCACCGTTGAGCAGGTTGCGCTGGCTGACCGCCGGAGAGTCGCACGGCCCCGCACTGGTGGCGACGCTGGAGGGTCTTCCCGCCGGTATCCCCGTCACCACGGAGATGGTGGCGGACGCGCTCGCCAGGCGACGGCTCGGTTACGGGCGCGGCGCCCGGATGAAGTTCGAGAGGGACGAGGTCACCTTCCTCGGCGGTGTCCGGCACGGCCTGACCATGGGCTCGCCCGTCGCCGTCATGGTGGGCAACACCGAGTGGCCCAAGTGGGAGCAGGTCATGTCGGCCGACCCGGTCGACCCCGACGTGCTGGCCGCGCAGGCCCGTAACGCCCCGCTGACCCGTCCGAGGCCCGGTCACGCCGACCTGGCCGGGATGCAGAAGTACGGCTTCGACGAGGCCCGGCCGGTCCTGGAGCGCGCCAGCGCCCGCGAGACCGCGGCCCGTGTCGCCCTCGGCGCCGTCGCCCGCTCCTACCTCAAGGAGACCGCGGGCATCGAGATCGTCTCCCACGTCGTCGAGCTGGCCGCGGCCAAGGCGCCCTACGGCGTCTACCCCAAGCCCTCCGACGTCGAGCGGCTCGACGCCGACCCCGTGCGCTGCCTGGACGCCGACGCGTCGAAGGCGATGGTCGCGGAGATCGACCAGGCGCACAAGGACGGCGACACCCTCGGTGGAGTCGTCGAGGTGCTCGCCTACGGCGTGCCCGTCGGCCTCGGTTCGCACGTGCACTGGGACCGCAGGCTCGACGCCCGGCTCGCCGCCGCGCTGATGGGCATCCAGGCCATCAAGGGCGTCGAGGTCGGCGACGGCTTCGACCTCGCCCGGGTGCCTGGCTCCAAGGCGCACGACGAGATCGTGGCCACCGCCGACGGGATCAGGCGCACCTCCGGCCGCGCCGGCGGCACCGAGGGCGGTCTGACCACCGGTGAGCTGCTGCGTGTCCGCGCCGCGATGAAGCCCATCGCCACGGTCCCCCGGGCGCTCGCCACGGTCGACGTGGTGACCGGAGAGGCGGCCAAGGCCCACCACCAGCGTTCCGACGTGTGCGCCGTTCCGGCGGCCGGGATCGTCGCCGAGGCGATGGTCGCCCTGGTGCTGGCCGACGCGGTCGCGGAGAAGTTCGGCGGCGACAGCGTGGCCGAGACCCACCGCAACGTGCAGTCGTACCTCTCCCACCTCCAGATCCGGTGAACGGCCCGCTGATCGTCCTGGTCGGCCCGATGGGGGTGGGCAAGTCCACCGTCGGTGAACTTCTCGCCGACCGCCTGGGCAGCGCCTACCGCGACACCGACGCGGACGTCGTGGCCACGGCGGGCAAGGCGATCCCGGAGATCTTCTTCGACGACGGCGAGGAGCGCTTCCGCGCTCTGGAACGGCAGGCGGTGCGGGACGCGATCGCCCAGCACACCGGTGTCCTCGCCCTCGGCGGCGGAGCCGTGCTGGACGGGGAGACCCGTGCCCTGCTCGCCGGCCGCCCGGTCGTCTATCTCTCCATGGACGTGGACGAGGCCGTACGGAGGGTCGGGCTGAACACGGCCCGCCCCCTCCTCGCCGTGAACCCGCGTCGGCAGTGGCGCGAGCTCATGGACGCCCGGCGCCCTCTCTACGAAGAGGTGGCCACCGCCACCGTCACCACCGATGCCCGCACCCCCGAGGAGGTCGCACAGGCGATCCTCGAGGCACTGGAACTGCCGGAGCGTACGGGCGAGCCCGTACCGTCCGGCCAGGAGAACCCAACGATGACCGAGCAGGGCACCACGCGCATCCAGATCGCCGGCACGGCGGGCACAGACCCGTACGAGGTGCTCGTCGGCCGTCAGCTCCTGGGCGAGCTGCCGAACCTCATCGGTGACCGGGCCAAGCGGGTCGCCGTCCTGCACCCCGAGGCGCTCGCCGGGACCGGCGAGGCGGTCCGTGAGGACCTCGCGGCCCAGGGCTACGAGGCCATCGCGATCCAGCTGCCGAACGCCGAGGAGGCCAAGACCGTCGAGGTCGCCGCCTACTGCTGGAAGGCGCTCGGCCAGACCGGCTTCACCCGCACCGACGTCATCGTCGGCGTCGGCGGCGGCGCCACCACCGACGTCGCGGGCTTCGTCGCCGCGTCCTGGCTGCGCGGGGTCCGCTGGATCGCCGTGCCGACGACCGTGCTGGCCATGGTCGACGCCGCGGTCGGCGGCAAGACCGGCATCAACACCGCCGAGGGCAAGAACCTCGTCGGTGCCTTCCACCCGCCGGCCGGGGTGCTCTGCGACCTCGCCGCACTGGACTCGCTGCCCGTCAACGACTACGTCTCCGGCATGGCCGAGATCATCAAGGCCGGCTTCATCGCCGACCCGGTGATCCTCGACCTGGTCGAGGCCGACCCCCAGGGCGCCCGTACGCCCGCCGGGCCGCACACCGCGGAGCTGATCGAGCGCTCCATCCGGGTCAAGGCCGAGGTCGTCTCCAGCGACCTCAAGGAGTCCGGCCTCAGGGAGATCCTCAACTACGGGCACACCCTGGCCCACGCCATCGAGAAGAACGAGCGCTACAAGTGGCGCCACGGCGCGGCCGTCTCGGTCGGCATGGTCTTCGCCGCCGAGCTCGGCCGGCTCGCCGGACGCCTCGACGACGCCACCGCCGACCGGCACCGCGCCGTCCTGGAGTCCGTCGGACTGCCGCTCACCTACCGCGGTGACCAGTGGCCCAAGCTCCTGGAGAACATGAAGGTCGACAAGAAGTCCCGCGGTGACCTGCTGCGCTTCATCGTCCTGGACGGCATCGGCAAGCCCACCGTGCTGGAGGGCCCCGACCCGGCCGTTCTGCTCGCCGCGTACGGGGAGGTCTCCGCATGACGACCCGCAGGGTCTTCGTGCTCAACGGCCCGAACCTCGGACGTCTCGGCTCCCGTGAGCCCGATGTGTACGGGGCGACGTCCTACGCCGGTCTCGTCGACACCTGCCAGGCCCTCGGCAAGGAACTCGGCTTCGATGTCGAGGTCCGCGAGACCAACGACGAGGGCGAACTGATCCGCTGGCTCCACGAGGCGGCGGACGGTTCGATTCCGGTCGTCATCAACCCGGGTGCCTTCACGCACTATTCGTACGGGATGCGCGATGCGGCAGCCCAGCGCACCGCCCCGCTGATCGAGGTGCACATCTCGAATCCGTACGCACGGGAGGAATTCCGCCACACCTCGGTGGTCGCCCCGGTGGCGACCGGGG
>NZ_JBHWZS010000249.1:0-12511 GCF_042728155.1 Streptomyces sp. NPDC060209 | reverse complement strand
CGATGCGACCGTGGGCCCTTCGGCGTACCGGCCCGGCCGGTGAGGCTGCCCGGACACGAAAACGCCGGGCCGGCGGGGCCGGAGGCCCCGCCTACCCGGCGGTACGTTTTTCGTGGGGCTGGTCAGCCCTCGTCGTGGGCGACCGCGCGACGCGCGTCGGCGTCCAGAACGCCCCAGCTGATCAGCTGCTCCGTGAGCACGGACGGCGACTGGTCGTAGATCACGGCCAGGGTGCGCAGGTCGTCCTGGCGGATCGAGAGCACCTTGCCGTTGTAGTCGCCGCGCTGGCTCTGGATCGTCGCCGCGTAACGCTGCAGCGGTCCGGCCTTCTCCGGCGGCACGTGGGCGAGGCGCTCCAGGTCGAGGACCAGTTTCGGCGGCGGCTCGGCGGCACCGCCGGGGGTCGTACCGGGCAGGAGCTCCTGCACCGGAACTCCGTAGAAGTCGGCCAGCTCGGCAAGGCGCTGCACGGTCACGGCGCGGTCGCCGCGCTCGTAGGAACCGACCACGACGGCCTTCCAGCGGCCCTGCGACTTCTCCTCCACGCCGTGGAGGGAGAGGCCCTGCTGGGTGCGGATGGCGCGGAGCTTGGCCCCGAGCTGCTTTGCGTATTCGCTGGACATAAGGCTCCCCGGACGCTGGAACATTCTGCGGCTGGGCCGCGTGGCTGGTAACTCACTGTGAGGTTACGCAGCGTTACTTGGCTGCGTCAAGCCGAAAGGTCCGGACTGCCACCTCCTGGGGGCGGGGCCAGGGTCTCGCACAAGCCCTGGTAACGTTGATGACGCAATTTCGACGTCCTTTAACGTCCGTCCAGTGAGGCGGAGAAGGAGGTCCGTTTCTTATGGACGCACAGCATGACCACACCGGCAATGCGGCACGCCCCGTTCTCGAGGCTCCCGACATCGCCCGGGCACTGACCCGAATCGCCCACGAGATCGTCGAACGCGCCAAGGGCGCCGACGACGTGGTGCTGCTCGGCATTCCGACACGAGGGGTCTTCCTCGCCGGTCGGCTCGCCGAAAAGCTCGAAGAGATCACCGGCCGGAAGACGCCGGTCGGGTCGCTCGACATCACGATGTACCGCGACGACCTGCGGATGCGCCCCGCGCGTGCCCTGGCACGCACCGAGATCCCCGGTGAGGGCATCGAAGGCCGCCTCGTCGTGCTCGTCGACGACGTTCTCTTCTCCGGGCGCACGATCCGCGCCGCACTCGACGCGCTCGGCGACATCGGCCGGCCACGTGCCGTACAGCTCGCGGTCCTCGTCGACCGAGGCCACCGCGAACTCCCGATCCGTGCCGACTACGTCGGCAAGAACCTCCCCACGTCGCTGCGGGAGACGGTCAAGGTCCAGCTCGCCGAGGAGGACGGCCGCGACGCCGTGCTGCTCGGCGTCAAGCAGACCGTCCCGGCAGGCGAGCAGTAGCCGAGTCCCGTCCCGTGCGCACCACCGGCCGCACGGCTGCTTCCGCACGCCCGCCTGCCTGATCCCTCCACCCTTCACGGAGACTCCCAGATGCTGCGCCCTCCCGGAGACAACCCCCGGACTCCCCGCCACCTCATCTCGGCCGCAGACCTCACCCGCGACGACGCCGTCCTGATCCTCGACACCGCCGAGGAGATGGCCAGGGTCGCGGACCGGCCGATCAAGAAGCTTCCCACCCTGCGTGGACGAACGGTCGTCAACCTCTTCTTCGAGGACTCGACCCGGACGCGGATCTCCTTCGAGGCCGCCGCGAAGCGCCTCTCCGCCGACGTGATCAACTTCTCCGCGAAGGGCTCGTCCGTCTCCAAGGGCGAGTCGCTCAAGGACACCGCCCTCACCCTGGAGGCCATGGGTGCCGACGCGGTCGTCATCCGGCACGGCGCCTCCGGGGCCCCGTACCGCCTCGCGACCTCGGGCTGGATCGACAGCGCGGTCGTCAACGCCGGTGACGGCACGCACGAGCACCCCACCCAGGCACTGCTGGACGCGTTCACGATGCGCCGCCGGCTGGTCGGGCCCGACGCGGGAATCGGCCGAGACCTCGAAGGCCGCCGGATCACGATCGTCGGCGACATCCTGCACAGCCGCGTGGCCCGCTCCAACGTCCACCTGCTGCACACGCTCGGTGCGCACGTCACCCTGGTGGCCCCGCCGACCCTCGTGCCCGTCGGCGTCGAGCAGTGGCCCTGCGACGTCAGCTACCGCCTCGACGACGTGCTGCCGAAGTCGGACGCGGTCATGATGCTTCGTGTGCAGCGTGAGCGGATGAACGCCGCCTACTTCCCGACCGAGCGTGAGTACTCCCGGCGCTACGGCCTGGACGGCGAACGCATGGCGAGGATGCCGGAACACGCCATCGTGATGCACCCCGGCCCGATGGTCCGCGGAATGGAGATCACGGCCGAGGTCGCGGACTCCGACCGCTGCACCGCCGTCGAGCAGGTCGCGAACGGTGTCTCCACCCGCATGGCCGTCCTGTACCTGCTGCTGGGCGGTTCAGAGACCGCCCTGCCGTCCGCCGCCGCCCGTACCGAGGAGAACAAGTAACCATGAGCAAGATCCTGATCCGCGGTGCGAAGGTCCTCGGCGGCGAGCCGCAGGACGTCCTCATCGACGGCGAGACCGTGGCGGAGGTCGGCACCGGCATCGAGGCCGGCGACGCCACCGTGATCGAGGCGGCCGGCCAGATCCTGCTGCCCGGTCTCGTCGACCTGCACACCCATCTGCGTGAGCCCGGACGCGAGGACTCCGAGACCGTCCTCACCGGTACCAAGGCGGCCGCGGTCGGCGGCTTCACCGCCGTCCACGCCATGGCCAACACCTTCCCGGTCGCCGACACCGCCGGTGTCGTCGAGCAGGTCTGGCGGCTCGGCAAGGAGTCCGGCTACTGCGACGTGCAGCCCGTCGGCGCCGTCACCGTCGGCCTGGAGGGCAAGCAGCTCGCCGAGCTCGGCGCCATGCACGACTCCGCCGCCGGGGTGAAGGTCTTCTCCGACGACGGCAAGTGCGTCGACGACGCCGTGATCATGCGCCGCGCGCTCGAGTACGTGAAGGCCTTCGACGGAGTCGTCGCCCAGCACGCCCAGGAGCCCCGCCTCACCGAGGGCGCCCAGATGAACGAGGGCGTCGTCTCGGCCGAGCTCGGCCTCGGCGGCTGGCCCGCCGTCGCCGAGGAGTCGGTCATCGCCCGCGACGTCCTGCTCGCCGCGCACGTCGACTCCCGGGTGCACATCTGCCACCTGTCGACCGCCGGCTCCGTGGAGATCGTCCGCTGGGCCAAGTCCAAGGGCTGGAACGTCACCGCCGAGGTGACCCCGCACCACCTGCTGCTCACCGATGAACTCGTACGGACCTACAACCCCGTCTACAAGGTGAACCCGCCGCTGCGCACCGAGGCCGACGTCATGGCCCTGCGCGAGGCCCTCGCCGACGGCACCATCGACTGCGTGGCCACCGACCACGCACCGCACCCGCACGAGGACAAGGACTGCGAGTGGGCCGCCGCGGCCATGGGCATGGTGGGCCTCGAGACCGCGCTCTCCGTGGTCCAGCAGACGATGGTGGACACCGGGCTCCTCGACTGGGCGGGCGTCGCCGACCGCATGTCGTTCCGCCCCGCGGCCATCGGCAGGCTCGAAGGACACGGCCGGCCCGTCTCGGCGGGTGAGCCCGCCAACCTCACTCTGCTCGATCCGGCATACCGTGGAGCTGTGGACCCCGCGGGCTTCGCCTCCCGCAGCCGCAACACTCCGTACGAGGGTCGCGAGCTGCCCGGCCGAGTGACCCACACCTTCCTGCGGGGCCGTGCCACGGTCGTCGACGGGAAGCTCGCGTGACAACACTCAACCCCCTATACCAGCTGGCCGCCGACCAGAAGTCGGCCGAAGTGACGGACTGGTCCGCCCGCATCAGCTGGGTCCTCGGACTGGTCGTCTTCATCGCGTTCGTCTACTGGCTGATGCGCCAGGGATGGAAGTGGCGGGGGAGCCTGCAGTCCGGCCTGCCCGAGCTCGCGACCACCCCGGACGGGTTCGCGGACGGCGAGGAACTGCTCACGCTGACCGGCCGCTACCACGCGTCGACGACCGCCGGGCAGTGGCTCGACCGGATCGTGGCTCACGGCCTCGGCACCCGCAGCCGGGCCGAGCTGACCCTCACCGCGCAGGGCCTCGACGTCGTGCGCCCCGGCGCCGCCGACTTCTTCGTACCGGCCTCCGCCCTGCGCGAGGCCAGGCTCGACAAGGCACTCGCCGGCAAGGTCCTCCCCGAGGGCGGCCTGCTGGTCATCACCTGGGCGCACGGCGACCAGCTGATCGACTCGGGCTTCCGCTCCGACCGGGCGGCCGAGCACCAGGCGTGGGTCGACGCCGTCAACCACCTCGCCGGCGCGCCCGGCGACCACCTCACCAGCACCACCACCAGCACGACGGAAGGCACCGCACGATGACGATCTCCACCCGGGGAGCCGGAAAAGCTCCCGCCGTACTCGTTCTGGAGGACGGCCGCTCCTTCCGCGGCCGCGCCTACGGGGCCGTGGGGGAGACCTTCGGAGAGGCGGTGTTCTCGACCGGCATGACCGGCTACCAGGAGACGCTGACCGACCCCTCGTACCACCGCCAGGTCGTCGTCATGACCGCCCCGCACGTCGGCAACACCGGCGTGAACGACGAGGACCCCGAGTCGAAGCGGATCTGGGTCTCCGGCTACGTGGTGCGCGACCCCGCCCGGGTGCCCTCCAACTGGCGCTCCCGCCGGTCGCTGGACGAGGAGCTCACGAGCCAGGGAGTCGTCGGCATCAGCGGCATCGACACCCGTGCGCTCACCCGCCACCTGCGCGAGCGCGGCGCGATGCGCGTCGGCATCTTCTCCGGGAACGCCCTCCAGGACGAAGGCATACTGCTCGCCAAGGTCCGCCAGGCCCCCGAGATGGCCGGCGCCGACCTCGCGGCCGAGGTCGCCACCAAGGAGGCGTACGTCGTCCCCGCGGTCGGCACCAAGAAGTTCACCGTCGCGGCGATCGACCTCGGCATCAAGGGCATGACCCCGCACCGCATGGCCGAGCGCGGCATCGAGGTGCACGTCCTGCCGGCCACCGCCACCCTGGAGGAGGTGTACGCGGTCGAGCCCGACGGAGTCTTCTTCTCCAACGGTCCCGGCGACCCCTCCACCGCCGACCACCCGGTCTCCCTCATGCGAGGTGTCCTGGAGCGGAAGACCCCGCTCTTCGGCATCTGCTTCGGCAACCAGATCCTGGGCCGCTCGCTCGGCTTCGGCACCTACAAGCTGAAGTACGGCCACCGCGGCATCAACCAGCCCGTGCAGGACCGCACGACCGGAAAGGTCGAGGTCACCGCGCACAACCACGGCTTCGCCGTCGACGCTCCGCTCGACAAGGTCTCCGACACGGACTTCGGCCGCGCCGAGGTCTCCCACGTATGCCTGAACGACCAGGTCGTCGAAGGGCTCCAGCTGCTCGACCAGCCGGCCTTCAGCGTCCAGTACCACCCCGAAGCAGCCGCGGGCCCGCACGACGCCGCGTACCTCTTCGACCGTTTCGTCACCCTGATGGAGGGCCAGCGTGCCTAAGCGCTCCGATATCCAGTCCGTCCTGGTCATCGGCTCCGGTCCGATCGTCATCGGGCAGGCCGCCGAGTTCGACTACTCCGGCACCCAGGCCTGCCGCGTACTCAAGGCCGAGGGCCTGCGCGTCATCCTGGTGAACTCCAACCCGGCGACGATCATGACCGACCCGGAGATCGCCGACGCCACGTACGTCGAGCCGATCACCCCCGAGTTCGTCGAGAAGATCATCGCCAAGGAGCGCCCCGACGCGCTGCTCCCGACCCTGGGCGGCCAGACCGCGCTCAACACCGCGATCTCCATGCACGAGAACGGTGTCCTGGAGCGGTACGGCGTCGAGCTGATCGGCGCCAACGTCGAGGCCATCAACAAGGGCGAGGACCGCGACCTCTTCAAGGGAGTCGTCGCGGCCGTCAAGGAGAAGATCGGCTACGGCGAGTCCGCCCGCTCCGTCATCTGCCACACCATGGACGACGTCATCGCGGGCGTCGACACCCTCGGCGGCTACCCCGTCGTCGTCCGCCCCTCCTTCACCATGGGCGGCGCCGGCTCCGGCTTCGCCCACGACGAGGAGGAGCTGCGCCGCATCGCCGGACAGGGCCTCACGCTCTCGCCGACCACCGAGGTGCTCCTGGAGGAGTCCATCCTCGGCTGGAAGGAGTACGAGCTGGAGCTGATGCGCGACAAGAACGACAACGTCGTGGTCGTCTGCTCCATCGAGAACTTCGACCCGATGGGCGTCCACACCGGCGACTCCATCACGGTCGCCCCGGCGATGACGCTCACCGACCGTGAGTACCAGCGGCTGCGTGACGTCGGCATCGCGATCATCCGCGAGGTCGGCGTCGACACCGGCGGCTGCAACATCCAGTTCGCCATCGACCCCGCCGACGGCAGGGTCATCGTCATCGAGATGAACCCGCGCGTCTCCCGCTCCTCCGCGCTCGCCTCCAAGGCCACCGGCTTCCCGATCGCCAAGATCGCCGCCAAGCTGGCCGTCGGCTACACGCTGGACGAGATCCCCAACGACATCACCGAGAAGACGCCGGCCTCCTTCGAGCCGACTCTCGACTACGTCGTCGTCAAGGCCCCGCGCTTCGCCTTCGAGAAGTTCCCGTCCGCCGACTCCACCCTCACCACGACCATGAAGTCGGTGGGCGAGGCCATGGCGATCGGCCGCAACTTCACCGAGGCACTGCAGAAGGCCCTCCGCTCCCTGGAGAAGAAGGGCTCGCAGTTCGCCTTCACCGGCGAGACCGGCGACAAGGCCGAGCTGCTCGCCGAGGCGGTCCGCCCCACGGACGGCCGCATCAACACCGTGATGCAGGCGATCCGCGCGGGCGCCACCCAGGAAGAGGTCTTCGACGCCACGAAGATCGATCCCTGGTTCGTCGACCAGCTCTTCCTGATCAAGGAGATCGCCGACGAGCTGGCCGCAGCCGAACGCCTGGACACCGACCTGCTCGCCGAGGCCAAGCGGCACGGCTTCTCCGACGCGCAGATCGGTGAGATCCGCGGCCTGCGCGAGGACGTCGTGCGCGAGGTCCGGCACGCGCTGGGTATCCGCCCGGTCTACAAGACGGTCGACACCTGCGCCGCCGAGTTCGCCGCGAAGACGCCGTACTTCTACTCCAGCTACGACGAGGAGAGCGAGGTCGCGCCCCGCACCAAGCCGGCGGTGATCATCCTCGGCTCCGGCCCGAACCGCATCGGCCAGGGCATCGAGTTCGACTACTCGTGCGTCCACGCCTCCTTCGCCCTGCACGACGCGGGCTACGAGACCGTGATGGTCAACTGCAACCCGGAGACCGTCTCCACGGACTACGACACCTCCGACCGGCTCTACTTCGAGCCGCTCACGCTCGAGGACGTCCTGGAGATCGTCCACGCCGAGTCGCTCGCCGGCCCGATCGCCGGCGTCATCGTCCAGCTCGGCGGCCAGACGCCGCTCGGCCTCGCGCAGGCCCTCAAGGACAACGGCGTGCCCGTCGTGGGGACGTCCCCCGAGGCGATCCACGCCGCCGAGGACCGCGGCGCCTTCGGCCGTGTACTCGCCGAGGCCGGCCTGCCGGCCCCGAAGCACGGCACCGCCACCACTTTCGCCGAGGCCAAGGCCATCGCCGACGAGATCGGCTACCCGGTCCTCGTACGCCCGTCGTACGTGCTCGGCGGACGCGGCATGGAGATCGTCTACGACGAGGCCCGCCTCTCCTCCTACATCGCCGAGTCCACCGAGATCAGCCCCACCCGGCCGGTCCTGGTCGACCGCTTCCTCGACGACGCGATCGAGATCGACGTCGACGCGCTCTACGACGGCACCGAGCTCTACCTCGGCGGCGTCATGGAGCACATCGAGGAGGCCGGCATCCACTCCGGCGACTCCGCCTGCGCACTGCCCCCGATCACCCTCGGCGGCTACGACATCAAGCGGCTGCGGGCCTCCACCGAGGGCATCGCCAAGGGCGTCGGCGTCCGCGGGCTGATCAACATCCAGTTCGCCCTCTCCGGCGACATCCTCTACGTCCTCGAAGCGAACCCGCGCGCCTCGCGGACCGTCCCCTTCACCTCGAAGGCGACCGCGGTCCCGCTCGCGAAGGCCGCCGCCCGCATCTCGCTGGGCGCGACCGTCGCGGAGCTCCGCGCGGAGGGGCTGCTGCCGAAGCAGGGCGACGGCGGCACCCTGCCGCTGGACGCGCCGATCTCCGTCAAGGAGGCCGTCATGCCGTGGTCGCGCTTCCGCGACATCCACGGCCGCGGCGTCGACACGGTCCTCGGCCCGGAGATGCGCTCCACCGGTGAAGTCATGGGCATCGACTCCGTGTTCGGCACGGCGTACGCCAAGTCGCAGGCCGGTGCGTACGGCCCGCTGCCCACCAAGGGACGCGCCTTCATCTCCGTCGCCAACCGCGACAAGCGCTCGATGATCTTCCCGGCGCGCGAACTCGTCGCCCACGGCTTCGAGCTGCTCGCCACCTCCGGCACCGCCGAGGTGCTCAAGCGCAACGGCATCAACGCCACCGTGGTGCGCAAGCAGTCCGAGGGCGAGGGCCCCGACGGGGAGAAGACCATCGTCCAGCTGATCCACGACGGCGGGGTCGACCTCATCGTCAACACGCCGTACGGAACGGGCGGCCGGCTCGACGGCTACGAGATCCGCACCGCGGCCGTGGCCCGGTCCGTGCCGTGCCTCACGACGGTCCAGGCGCTCGCCGCCGCCGTCCAGGGCATCGACGCGCTCAACCACGGCGACGTCGGCGTACGTTCCCTCCAGGAACACGCCGAACATCTGACCGCGGCCCGCGACTAGCAGCCAGGCCCAGCAGGGGGACACCGGAAACGGTGTCCCCCTCTTCATGAGGACACCGTGATGTACAAACTCTTCTTCCAGCTGGTCTTCAAGCGGATGGACCCGGAGCAGGCCCACTACCTGGCGTTCCGCTGGATCCGCCTCGCCGCCCGCACCCCCGTGCTGCGCACCTTCGTCGCCGCCGCGCTCGCCCCCCGCCACAAGGAGCTGCGCACCGAGGCGCTCGGCCTGCGGATGCACGGCCCCTTCGGGCTCGCGGCCGGCTTCGACAAGAACGCCGTCGCGATCGACGGCATGTCCATGCTCGGCTTCGACCACATCGAGATCGGCACGGTCACGGGCGAGCCGCAGCCCGGCAACCCCAAGAAGCGCCTGTTCCGCCTGGTCGCGGACCGGGCCCTGATCAATCGCATGGGCTTCAACAACGAGGGCTCGGCGGCCGTGGCGGAGCGCCTCGCCGCCCGCACCCCCGTCTTCCGTACGACCGTCGGTGTCAACATCGGCAAGACCAAGGCCGTCCCCGAGGCCGAAGCCGTGGGCGACTACGTGAAGTCCACCGAGCGGCTCGCCGCCCACGCCGACTACCTCGTGGTGAACGTCTCGTCCCCCAACACGCCCGGTCTGCGCAACCTCCAGGCCACCGAGGCGCTCCGCCCGCTGCTCACCGCGGTGCGCGAGGCCGCCGACCGCACCGTCACCGACCGGCGTGTCCCCCTGCTCGTCAAGATCGCCCCGGACCTCGCGGACGAGGACGTCGACGCGGTCGCCGACCTCGCCGTCGAGCTCGGTCTCGACGGCATCATCGCCACCAACACCACCATCGCCCGCGACGGCCTCGGCCTGAAGTCCGACGCCGCCCTGGTCGAGGAGACCGGCGGACTCTCCGGCGCGCCCCTCAAGGAGCGCTCCCTGGAGGTCCTGAGCCGCCTGTACGCCCGTGTGGGGACCCGGATCACCCTGGTGGGTGTCGGGGGCATCGAGAACGCCGAGGACGCCTGGCAGCGCATCCTGGCCGGTGCCACGCTCGTCCAGGGCTACAGCGCCTTCATCTACGAGGGCCCCTTCTACGCCCGCGCGATCCACAAGGGTCTGGCCGCCCGGCTGGCCGCCTCCCCGTACGCCACCCTCGCCGAAGCCGTCGGCGCCGAGACACGGAAGGTCATGCAGTGACCCCTGAACCCTTCGGTGCGCGCCTGCGCCACGCCATGGACACCCGTGGGCCGCTCTGCGTCGGCATCGACCCGCACGCCTCCCTGCTCACCTCCTGGGGCCTGAACGACGACATCGCGGGCCTCGAGCGCTTCACGCGCACGGTCGTCGAGGCGCTGGCCGACCGGGTCGCCGTGCTCAAGCCGCAGTCCGCGTTCTTCGAGCGCTTCGGTTCGCGCGGCATCGCGGTGCTGGAGAAGGCCGTCGAAGAGGCCCGGGCGGCGGGAGCCCTCGTGCTCATGGACGCCAAGCGCGGCGACATCGGCTCCACGATGGGCGCCTACGCCGCCACCTACCTCGACAAGGACTCGCCGCTGTTCTCCGACGCGGTCACCGTCTCGCCGTACCTCGGCTTCGGCTCGCTGCGCCCGGCGCTCGACGCCGCCGAGGTCTCCGGCTCGGGTGTCTTCGTGCTCGCCCTCACCTCCAACCCGGAGGGCGCGGAGGTCCAGCGCGCCACCGCCGCGGACGGGCGGTCGCTGGCCCAGCTGATGCTCGACCACATGGCCGCCGAGAACGCGGGTGCGACGCCGCTCGGCTCAGTCGGTGCGGTGGTCGGCGCCACGCTCGGGGACGCCGGCGCCGATCTGTCGATCAACGGTCCGCTGCTCGCCCCCGGCATCGGCGCCCAGGGTGCCACCCCCGCGGATCTTCCCCGCGTCTTCGGCGCCGCGGTGGGCAATGTCGTGCCCAGCGTGAGCCGGGGCGTGCTGCGCCACGGACCGGACGCGTCAGGGCTGCGCGAAGCCGCCGGACGGTTCGCGGACGAGGTCCGAACGGCCGTCTCAGAAAGCTGACCATGCCACGTAACAGCCTGTTGACGGAATCCTGACCAAAATTCCGGGTTGTTATGGCCGAAATGTCCTGGTCGGTTGAGGCTGACCAGGACTTTTCCGCTGTTCTCGCTGACTCAGGCGGCCTTGGCCGCTAGTCTCCGTCGAGAGCCAACGAGCACAGGTTGTTCGTTGCTCACCAGGTGTGGGGCTGTCAGGTTCCTCACCGGTCCGTATCCGACAGATCGACATCCGAGGTGACGTAGGCGTGGCTCTTCCGCCCCTTACCCCTGAACAGCGCGCAGCCGCGCTCGAAAAGGCCGCCGCGGCTCGCCGGGAGCGGGCCGAGGTCAAGAATCGACTCAAGCACTCCGGTGCCTCCCTCCATGAGGTCATCAAGTCGGGCCAGGAGAACGACGTCATCGGTAAGATGAAGGTCTCCGCTCTTCTCGAGTCCCTGCCCGGCGTGGGCAAAGTCCGCGCCAAGCAGATCATGGAGCGGCTCGGCATTTCCGAGAGCCGCCGGGTCCGGGGTCTTGGCTCCAACCAGATCGCATCCCTGGAGCGTGAGTTCGGCGGCAGCGCCGCCTGACGTTCTCAGGCACTCCTGAGAACCTGGATAATCGCCCCATGGCTGCAACATCCCGGGGGACGTCCCCCGCACCCCCGGACGTACGTCCGCGGCTGACCGTGCTCTCCGGCCCCTCAGGGGTCGGCAAGAGCACGGTCGTCGCTCATATGCGCAAGGTTCACCCCGAGGTCTGGCTCTCGGTGTCCGCCACGACCCGTAAGCCCCGCCCCGGCGAGCGCAATGGCGTCCACTACTTCTTCGTGGACGACGAGGAGTTCGACAAGCTGATCGCCAACGGCGAACTGCTGGAGTGGGCCGAGTTCGCCGGTAACCGCTACGGCACGCCCCGCCGGGCCGTGCTCGACCGCCTCGAGGCGGGCGAGCCGGTGCTGCTGGAGATCGACCTGCAGGGCGCACGGCTGGTCCGCCAGTCGATGCCCGAGGCGCAGCTCGTCTTCCTCGCGCCGCCCAGCTGGGACGAGCTGGTGCGCCGGCTCACCGGCCGCGGGACCGAGGCGCCCGACGTGATCGAGCGGCGACTCGCGGCGGCGAAGGTCGAGCTGGCCGCGGAGGCGGAGTTCGATACGACGCTCGTCAACACCTCCGTCGAGGACGTGGCACGCGAGCTGCTAACGTTGATGCTGCAGGCTTCCGGCCTCCGCGGTACCGACGACTGACCTCACCGGTCCCTACACGTCCGCGGACGCAGAGCATCACTACTGCGGAACCAGCATGATCAAAGATCTCTTTGATCTCTATCCCCTTCGGAAGGCAGAGAGTGTCCTCTTCCATCACCACGCCCGAGGGCATCATCAACCCGCCGATTGATGAGCTCCTCGAGGCCACCGACTCGAAGTACAGCCTTGTGATCTACGCCGCCAAGCGCGCGCGTCAGATCAACGCGTACTACTCGCAGCTCGGTGAAGGCCTCCTTGAGTACGTCGGTCCGCTCGTCGACACCCACGTGCACGAGAAGCCGCTCTCGATCGCGCTCCGCGAGATCAACGCGGGCCTGCTGACCTCCGAGGCCATCGAGGGCCCCGCGCAGTAATACAGGCGGCACGCAGGAAACGCACCTTCAC
>NZ_JBHWZS010000248.1:0-12626 GCF_042728155.1 Streptomyces sp. NPDC060209 | reverse complement strand
CCTCTTCGCGGCCCTGGCCGGTCCGGAGGCGGCCCTCAGGCGAGGCTCTCCCGCCACGCCCGGTGCAGGCCCGCGAACCGGCCCGTACCGCCGATGAGTTCGGCCGGGGAGCCGTCCTCCACGATCCGGCCGTGCTCCATCACCAGGACCCTGTCCGCGATCTCCACGGTCGACAGGCGGTGCGCGATCACCACCGCCGTGCGCCCGTGCAGCACGGTGTCCATCGCCCGCTGCACCGCCCGCTCGCCGGGTACGTCCAGCGAGCTCGTGGCCTCGTCCAGAATCAGCACGGCGGGATCCGCGAGCAAGGCCCGGGCGAACGCCACCAGTTGGCGCTGACCGGCGGAGATCCGGCCGCCCCGCTTACGGACGTCGGTGTCGTACCCGTCGGGCAGGGAGCTGATGAAATCGTGCGCTCCGATGGCCTTCGCCGCATGCTCGATCTCCTCGGGTGTCGCCTCCGGACGGCCGATCGCGATGTTCTCGGCGATCGTCCCGGAGAACAGGAACGCCTCCTGGGTCACCATCACCACGCCCCGTCGCAGCTCGGCCGTCGCCAGGTCACGCAGGTCGGTGCCGTCCAGCAGGACCCGGCCCTCCGTAGGGTCGTAGAAGCGCGCCAGCAGCTTGGCCAGCGTCGACTTGCCCGCACCGGTCGAGCCGACCACGGCCACGGTCTGGCCCGCCGGGATCGTCAGGCCGAAGCGCGGCAGGACCTCGCCACCCGTGCGGTACGCGAAGCGCACCCCGTCGAACGTGACCTCGCGGCCCGGATGCTCACCGCCGAGGGCGGGCAGCGCCTTCGGTGCCACGGGCTCGGGGACCGCCGGTGTCTGCGCCAGCAGGCCCGCGATCTTCTCCAGCGAAGCGGCCGCCGACTGATAGGAGTTGAGGAACATCGCGAGCCGGTCGATCGGGTCGTACAGCCGCCGCAGATACAGCACCGCCGCGGCCAGCACGCCGAGCGCCAGCGTGCCCGACGCCACCCGGTAGGCGCCCCACAGCACCATCGCGGACACCGCCGTGTTGGCGACGAGCCGGGAGCCGACGACGTAGCGGGCCATCTCCAGCAGGGCGTCGCCGTTCCTCCGCTCGTGATCGCGGTTGGACACCGCGAAGTCCTTGTCGTTGGCCCGCTCCCTGCGGAAGGCCTGCACGGGACGGATCCCGTTCATCGTCTCGGCGAACTTCACGATGACCGCGGCGATCGCCGTGGAGCGTGCGGCGTAAGCCTGCGCCGCCCGCCGCCGGTAGGCCCGCACCAGCAGGTACAGGGGAAGGAAGGAGGCCACGGCGATGGCCCCTATGCCGAGGTCGAGCCAGAGCAGCATCAGGGAGATCGACACGAACGACAGGACCACCCCGACGAGTTCCTGAAGGCCCTCGCTCAGCAGCTCGCGCAGGGACTCCACATCCGTGGTCGAGCGGGAGATCAGCCGGCCCGAGGTGTAGCGCTCGTGGAAGTCCACGCTCAGCGCCTGCGCATGACGGAAGATCCGGCCGCGCAGATCGAGCAGCACATCCTGGTTGATCCGGGCCGCCGCCCGGATGAAGGCGTACTGGAGCAGCCCCGCACCGACCGCGCACACCGCGTAACCGATGCCCACGGCCGCCAGCGGACCGTAGTCGTGGTCCCGGAACGCCGGCACACCGCTGTCGATGGCGTACGCGACCAGCAGCGGCCCCGCCTGCACGGCGGCCTGCTGGACGAGCAGCAGGAGGGAGGCCACGACCACCCTGGCCCGCAGAGGTGCGAGCAGGGAGGTCAGTAGCGCCCGGGTGGCACCCCGGGGAGTGGGCAGGGCGTCGGCGTCGAACGGATCCCCGTCGCCGTGCGTCCGGCCGGGCTCCTCCCCGGGCAGGTCCTCGTCGGCGAGAGAGGGCCCGTCGGCAGTCGTACTGGTCATCGGGTGCTGCCCTCCTCGGAGACAAGAACACCGGTGTCGTGGGCGCCGGACATCAGCCAGGCGTACTCGGCGTTGGTGCGCAGGAGTTCCTGATGGGTCCCCACGGCGCTGATCCGGCCCTCGGACAGCAGGGCCACCCGGTCCGCCAGCATCACCGTGGACGGCCGGTGGGCGACGACCACGGCCGTCGTCTCCTCCAGCACGCGCCGCAGCGCCGCCTCCACCAGTGCCTCCGTATGCACGTCCAGGGCGGAGAGCGGGTCGTCGAGCACCAGGAAGCGCGGCCCCCCGACGACGGCGCGGGCCAGCGCGAGACGCTGCCGCTGGCCGCCGGAGAGGCTCAGCCCCTGCTCGCCGACCTGCGTGTCGATTCCCTGCGGGAGCTCGTGGACGAAGTCGGCCTGAGCGACCGACAGGGCCCGGCGCAGGTCCTGTTCGTTCGCCTCCTCCGCGCCCATCAGCACGTTCTCCCCGACGGTCGCCGAGAAGAGGGTGGGTTCCTCGAAGGCCACCGACACCAGCTCGCGCAGCCGGGGCCGCTCCATGGTGGCGATGTCCTCGCCGTCCAGCAGGATCCGGCCGCCGGTGACGTCGTGCAGCCGGGGGACGAGCGCCGTCAGCGTCGTCTTGCCGGAGCCCGTGGCACCCACCAGGGCCATCGTCTCGCCGGGCCGGATCCGCAGATCGATCCGGCCGAGGACGGGCGGTGAGCCTGGCTCGGCGTCGGGGTAGCGGAACTCCACGCCTTCGAAGACGATGCCCTGTCCGGTGGTCCCTGCCGCCTCTCCCGGCGCCCCGGGCTCCAGCTCCTCCTGGACGTCCATGACCTCGAAGTAGCGGTCGGCGGCCGTCGCCGACTCCTGGCTCATCGCGAGCAGGAAGCCGATCGAGTCGACCGGCCAGCGCAGTGCCAGGGCCGTCGAGAGGAACGCCACGAGCGTTCCCGCCGACAGGGTGCCGTCCGCGACCTCGATCGTGCCGAGCACCAGCGCGGCACCGATCGCCAGCTCGGGAATGGCGGTGACCAGCGCCCAGATCCCCGCGAGCAGCCGCGCCTTGCCCAGCTCCGTGGTGCGCAGCCGCTGCGCGAGCGCGCGGAAGGCGAGCGCCTGGCTGCGGTTGCGGCCGAAGCCCTTGACGATGCGGATGCCCAGTACGCTCTCCTCGACGACCGTCGTCAGATCGCCGACCTGGTCCTGCGCCTTGCGCGCCACCAGGGAGTACTTCGTCTCGAAGACCGAGCACACGACCATCAGAGGGACGGCGGGCGCGAGCAGTACCAGCCCCAGGGACCACTCCTGGGCGAACAGGATGACGAAACCGACCAGGATCGTCGTGCCGTTGACCAGCAGGAACGTCAGCGGGAAGGCCAGGAACATCCGCATCAGCATCAGGTCCGTGGTCCCGCGCGAGAGCAGCTGCCCCGACGGCCAGCGGTCGTGGAACGCCACCGGCAGCCGCTGCAGATGGCGGTAGAGGTCCGCGCGCATCGACGCCTCGACACCGGCCAGCGGCCGGGCCACGAGCCACCGCCGGAGCCCGAACAGCCCTGCCTCCACGATCCCCAGCAGCAACAGGTAGAGCGCTCCCAGCCACACCCCGCCCGGATCACGGTCCGCGACGGGGCCGTCCACCATCCACTTCAGGACCAGCGGGATCACCAGGGCGAGACAGGACGCGAGAACCGCCACCAGGGCAGCACTGATCCAGCGCATGCGCACCGGTCTGACATAGGGCCACAGTCGCAGGAGGGAGCGCACGGCGGACCGGTCCGTGGGCTCTGCAGGTTTTTCGGGCATCAGGAGCGAGCCTATGGTTCACCGCTGACATCGCTCACGTGGTTTTCCGGTCACACGCCGTGGGTCGGAGCGCCCTGTCAACCGATCGGCCGATGTCTTTCCGAGCGGGACGGCGGATACCGGCGCCCCCCGCCCGGCGGAATCCTTACGGCATGGCAATCATCGAAGTACGCGGGGTCCACAAGGCTTACGGCGGCCGCCCCGCGGTCGACGGGGTGAGCTTCACCGTCGACGAGGGGGAGATCTTCGGGATCCTCGGCCCCAACGGAGCCGGCAAGACCACCACCGTCGAATGTGTCGAAGGACTGCGGATCCCCGACTCGGGCACCGTCCGGGTCGCCGGACTGGACCCCGCCGTCGACCGCCACGAGGTCACCCAGCTGCTGGGCGCCCAGCTCCAGGAGAGCGAGCTCCAGCCCAAGCTGACCGTGGGAGAGGCGCTGGAGCTGTACAGCGCCTTCTACCCGCACCCCGCGGACCTGCGGGTGCTCGCCGGACGGCTCGGGCTGGACGGCCACCTCGACCGCCGCTTCGCCACGCTGTCCGGGGGCCAGAAACAGCGGCTGTTCATCGCGCTCGCGCTCATCGGCAATCCGAGGGTGGTCGTGCTGGACGAGCTCACCACCGGCCTCGACCCCCGGGCCCGCCGGGACACCTGGCGGCTCATCGAGGAGATCCGGGACAGCGGGGTGACCGTGCTTCTGGTCACCCACTTCATGGAGGAGGCCCAGCGGCTCTGCGACCGGATCGCGGTGATCGACAAGGGCCGGGTCGTCGCCCTCGACACCCCCGGCGGGCTGATCGGCGGGGCGGCGGGATCGACCGCCATCTCCTTCACCCCCTCGGAGCCGCTCGCTCACGACGAACTCCGGACGCTGCCGGGCGCCGTCTCCGTCGATGTGACCGAACCCGACGGCCGGGTCGTCATCCAGGGCACCGACGAGACCGCCAACGCAGTGATCACGCTCCTGGCCCGCCGTCACATCACCGCCCGCCAGCTGCGCGTCGCCGAGGCCGGCCTGGACGACGTCTTCCTCGACCTCACGGAGCAGGCCTCATGACCACGACCGCTTCCCGCCCGGCCCCGCTCGCCGCCGTCCTCAGGACGGAGACCCGGCTCTTCCTGCGTGAACCCGGCAGCCTGTTCTGGATCCTCGTCTTCCCGGCCGCCCTGATGACGATCCTCGGTCTGATCCCGTCCTTCCGGGAGGCCGACGACGCACTCGGCGGCCGCAGCGTCATCGACCTGTACGTACCGGTGGCCGTCCTGCTGGCCATGATCATGGCCGGGCTCCAGGCCATGCCGCCGGTCCTCACCGGATACCGCGAACGCGGCATCCTGCGCCGGATGTCGGCCACACCGGTGCGCCCTTCGGCCCTGCTCTCCGCACAGATCGTGCTGCACGGCGCGGCCTCGCTGGGATCTGCGGCGCTCGTCATCGCCGTCGGGAGGGCCGCCTTCGGCGTGCGGCTGCCGGGGCAGGCAGCCGGCTACCTGCTGGCCCTTCTCCTCGCCGTCGCCTGCGTCCTCGGTCTCGGCGCGACCATCTGCGCGCTGTCCCGGACCTCCAAGGTCGCGACAGCCGTCGGTTCGGTGGCGTATCTGCTGATGATGTTCACCGCCGGGGTCTGGGTGCCCGTCCAGACCATGCCGGACCTGCTCCGCCGGATCGTCGAGTTCACCCCGTTCGGTGCGGCCTCCCAGGCTCTGGACCAGGCGGCCTCGGGGAACTGGCCCGGTTTGGCGCACCTCGGGGTCATGCTGGTGTGGACCGCGGCGCTCGGTGCCGTGTCGACCAGGCTCTTCCGCTGGGAGTGACCCGGGCACGCAGTGGGGAGGACGCCGGAGCGCGGTGGGACGGGGGAGCGGCGGCATGAGCAGCGGTATGACGGTGGAGCAGCGCCGGGCACAGTTCTACCGGTACGGCCCGTACACGCTGCTCGGCATCGCCGTCCTGATGGCGGCGCTGTCCGCGGGCCTCATCGGGATGTCCGGAGCGGAGATGTACGCGACCGGGCTCCTGGTCACGGTGGCCTGGGTCCTCCAGCTGTGGTGGGGCCGGACCGGGCCGGGGGTCCCCGCGAAGTCGTCCGCCGCCGGGGCCTACTACGTCCTGAGGACCCTGATCGCCTTCGCCCTGTGCTGGTGCAACCCGTTCTTCTCCATCTACGCCATCGTGGGCTACTTCGACGCCGGGCACCTGCTCCCCAAGCGCTTCGTGCGCCCCGGACTGCTGTGCACGGCCGTCACGATGGCCGGCGCGCAGTCCGGCAGCGGTATGCCGCCCGCCGCGCCCGTCAACTGGGCGGCCTTCGGGGCGCTGTTCCTCCTGCACGCCTTCCTCACCCTCCTCTTCGGCAACCTCAGCGCCCGGGAGGAGGAGAGGACGAAACATCAGACCAGGACCATTTCCGAGCTGGAGCTCGCCAACACCCGTCTGGAACAGGCCCTCGCCGAGAACGCGACCCTGCACGCCCAGCTCCTCCTCCAGGCCAGGGAGGCCGGAGTGGCCGACGAGCGGCGCCGGCTCGCCGCCGAGATCCACGACACCCTCGCGCAGGGCCTGACCGGGATCATCGCCCAGCTCCAGGCCGTCACCTCGACCGGCGACCCCGCACTGGCCCGTGAACACCTCGACCGCGCCGCGGGGCTCGCACGGCACAGTCTCGGGGAGGCGCGCCGCTCCGTGCACAACCTGGTGCCCGCCGCCCTGGAGCACGACGACCTGCCGGGAGCGCTGAAGAAGACGGTCATCGGCTGGTCGGAACGCAGCGGCGTACGGGCGGACTTCACCGTCACCGGAACCGTCGAGCCGCTCCACGACGAGGTCGGCGCCACACTGCTCCGCATCGCGGAGGAAGCCCTCGCCAACGCCGCCCGGCACGCCGTCGGGGCGACCCGGGCCGGCGTCACCCTCTCCTACATGGGCGACGAGATCACCCTGGACGTACGCGACGACGGCTGCGGCTTCGACCCGGCCGCCCTGCCCCCGCGCAGCGGCACGGGCGGCTTCGGCCTCGGCGGGATGCGCGCACGCGCCGAGCGGATCGCCGGCACGGTCGAGGTGGAGACGGAACCCGGTCTGGGCACGGCCGTGTCCGCCCGGGTACCGCTGGTCCGTCGGACCTGACGGGACGTAGCCTGGAGCCGATATGACTGAGGCCCAGGGAACCGCGCGCGTCATCACCCTTCTCGTCGTCGACGACCACCCCGTCGTCCGCGACGGCCTGCGCGGCATGTTCGCCTCGGCCCCCGGATTCGAGGTGCTCGGCGAGGCGGCGGACGGTGTGGCCGCCGTGGAGCTCACGACCCGGCTGGACCCCGATGTCGTCCTGATGGACCTGCGGATGCCGGGCGGCGGGGGCGTGGCCGCCATCGCCGAACTGACCCGGCTGGGCGCCCGGTCCCGGGTGCTGGTCCTCACCACGTATGACACCGACTCCGACACCCTGCCCGCCATCGAGGCGGGCGCGACCGGTTACCTCCTCAAGGACGCGCCCCGCGACGAGCTCTTCACCGCCGTGCGCGCCGCCGCCGACGGCCGCACCGTGCTGTCACCCGCAGTCGCCTCACGTCTCATCTCGCGGGTGCGCGCCCCGGCCGGGCCCGGCCACGAGTCGCTGTCCGCGCGAGAGTGCGAGGTGCTCCGGCTCGTGGCCCGCGGGACCTCGAACCGGGAGATCGCCGCCGAGCTGTTCATCAGCGAGGCGACCGTGAAGACCCACCTCACCCATGTCTTCGCCAAGTTGGGTGCGAAGGACCGTGCGGCGGCCGTCGCCGTCGCCTACGAACGCGGCATCCTCGGCTGATCCGGTCCCTCACTCCGCCACCCGCAGCAGCAGCACCGACCTGCCCGGCACCTTGAGGGCCGAGCCGCCCCGGTGGAGGGTGCCCGGGGCCGTGGACTGCTCCTCGCACGAGGTGTCCAGCACCAGTTCGTAGGACTGGGCCCAGGGCGGGCCCGGGAGCCGGAAGTCGCAGGGCCGGTGGTCCGCGTGCAGGACCGCCAGGAAGCTGTCGTCGGTGATCTGCTCGCCCCGGGCGTCCCTGCCCGGGATGTCGCGCCCGGACAGGTAGAGACCCAGCGTCGCCGCCGGCGCGTACCAGTCGCCCTCCGTCATCTCCGTGCCCTGCGGGGTGAACCAGGCCAGGTCGCGCAGGCCGTCCGGGGCCTGGGGCGTACCTGCGAAGAAGGCGCGGCGCCGCAGGACCGGATGGCGGTGGCGCAGTTCCAGCACCCGGGCGGTCAGCTCGGTCAGCTCCCGCCACCTGGGGTCATCGAGGAGCGACCAGTCCAGCCAGCTGACCTCGTTGTCCTGGCAGTAGGCGTTGTTGTTGCCACCCTGCGTGCGCCCCATCTCGTCGCCCGCCACCAGCATCGGCACTCCGGTCGACAGGAGCAGCGTGGTCAGGAGGTTGCGCAGTTGCCGGCGGCGCAGGGCGTTGACGCCGGGGTCCTCCGTCTCGCCCTCGGCGCCGCCGTTCCAGGCGCGGTTGTCGTTCGTGCCGTCCCGGTTGCCCTCACCGTTGGCCTCGTTGTGCTTGTTCTCGTAGCTGACCAGGTCGCGCAGGGTGAAACCGTCGTGCGCGGTGACGAAGTTGACCGAGGCGTACGGGCGCCTCCCGCCCCAGGCGTACAGGTCGCTCGACCCGGTGAGCCGGTAGCCGATGTCGCGTACGTCGGGCAGCGCACCGCGCCAGAAGTCGCGCACGGCGTCCCGGTAGCGGTCGTTCCACTCCGTCCACAGCGGCGGGAACGCACCGACCTGATAGCCGCCGTTGCCGACGTCCCAGGGCTCCGCGATCAGTTTGACCCGGCGCAGTACCGGGTCCTGGGCGATCACCGCGAGGAACGGGGAGAGCATGTCCACGTCGTGCATCGAGCGGGCGAGTGCCGCCGCCAGGTCGAAGCGGAAGCCGTCGACACCCATCTCCGTCACCCAGTAGCGGAGCGAGTCCGTGATCAGCCGGAGGACCTGCGGCTGCACCACGTGCAGGGTGTTGCCGCAGCCGGTGTAGTCCGCGTAGCGGCGGGCGTCAGGCTGGAGGCGGTAGTAGCCGCGGTTGTCGATGCCGCGCAGGGACAGCATCGGGCCGAGCTCGCCGGCCTCAGCCGTGTGGTTGTAGACCACGTCGAGGATGACCTCGATCCCGGCGTCGTGCAGGGCGCGCACCATCTGCTTGAACTCGCCGACCTGCTGGCCCGTCGTGCCGCTCGCCGCGTAGTCCGCGTGCGGGGCGAAGTAGCCGATCGAGTTGTAGCCCCAGTAGTTGTGCAGTCCGCGCCGCAGCAGATGGTCCTCGTGGGCGAACTGGTGGACCGGGAGCAGTTCGACGGCGGTCACACCGAGGCGGCGGAGGTGGCCGATCGCGGCGGGGTGGGCGAGTCCGGCGTAGGTGCCGCGCAGCTCGGGCGGGATGTCCGGGTGGAGCTTGGTGAAGCCGCGCACGTGCAGTTCGTAGATGACCGAGTCCGCCCACGGGGTCTTGGGCCGCCGGTCCTCCGCCCAGTCGTCGTCGTCATGCACGACGACCGCCTTGGGGACGTACGGCGCCGAGTCCCGGTCGTCGCGCACGGTGTCGGCGACGTGCTGCTCGGGCCAGTCCCTCACATGGCCGTACACCTCGGGCGGCAGGGTGAACGCGCCGTCCACCGCTCGGGCGTACGGGTCGAGGAGCAGCTTCGCCGCGTTCCAGCGGGCGCCGGTCCAGGGGTCCCAGCGGCCGTGCACCCGGTAGCCGTACCGCTGTCCCGCCCCTACGCCGGGGACGAAGCCGTGCCAGATCTCGTGGGTCAGCTCGGTCAGCGGCAGCCGGGTCTCGGTGCCCCGCTCGTCGAAGAGGCAGAGCTCGACGGCCTCGGCGCCGCCCGCCCACAGGGCGAAGTTGGTGCCCGCCACACCGTCCGGTCCGACCCGGAACCGGGCTCCCAGCGGCATCGGGGCACCCGGCCATACGGGTGGTCTGTCCGCTTCGCCCCTCGGGGGCGGTTCGGTCGCCACCACCCTCCCCGTCGTACGCGGCGTTTCCTCCTGCTCGGCTGTGCTCGACACCTCTCAGCCTCCTGCGGCTCGTAGGAGCGGCCACCCGCAGAAGGAGTGCGCGGCGTCCCGGCCGCGCCCTTCCTGGCGGTGTCCTCCCCTCTGTTCTGCCCACCGGCGGCCCCGCACTCACGTTTCCCCGGGGCGGCCACGTCGTTGGGGGAGCGTGAACCACGTAGCGAAGAGAGCACGGGCGGGTTCGGCCGCCGTGCTGACATGGGCAGGACTGTTCACCGTGCTGGCCCTACTGACGGGCTGCACCGAGGGGACGTCGTTCTTCGGGGACAACCGCTCCCCCGGGGACGCCATCCGGATCGCACCCAAGGACGGCGCCGAGAACGTCGGCGCGGACAGCCGGCTCGAGGTGACCGTCCCCGACGGACGGCTGGAGCGGGTGAAAGTGACCCGGATGGAGGACGCGGAACACAAGGAGGTGCCGGGCCGCATCGCGAAGGACGGCCGTTCATGGGCTCCCCGGGACGACGGATACCGTCTCGGGCTGGCCGGGAAGTACAGCGTGGAGGCCGTCGCCGTCGACGGCGACGGCCACCGCTCGGCCCGCAGCACCACCTTCACCACCCTGGTCCCCAAGGACCGCTTCATCGGCTACTTCAAGCCGGAGAACAGGTCCACCGTGGGCACCGGCATGATCGTGTCCTTCGACTTCAACCGGCCCGTCACCCATCGCGCGGCGGTGGAGAAGGCCATCAGGATCACCACGGAGCCCGAGGTCGAGGTGGTCGGTCACTGGTTCGGCAAGGACCGGCTCGACTTCCGGCCCGCCTCCTACTGGGAGCCGGGCACCCGGGTCACCGTCGACGTGGGCCTGCGTGACGTGGAGGGCGCACCGGGGGTGTACGGCAGTCAGCAGAAGAAGGTCGCCTTCAAGGTCGGCCGCTCCCAGACGTCCCTGGTGGACGCCCGGGCGCACACCATGGAGGTACGCCGCGACGGCGAGCTCGTCAGCACGGTGCCGATCACCGCGGGCGCGCCGAAGACGACCTCGTACAACGGGAAGATGGTGGTCTCCGAACTGCACGACGTGACCCGCATGGACGGCAGCACCGTCGGCTACGGCGGTGAGTACGACATCAAGGACGTGCCCCACGCCATCCGGCTGACGAAGTCGGGCACCTTCCTGCACGGCAACTACTGGGAAGACCCGGACATCTTCGGCTCCGAGAACACCAGCCACGGCTGCATCGGGCTGCGTGACGTGAAGGGCGGCAGCTCGGACACCCCGGCCGGCTGGTTCTTCGAGCGGTCCCTCGTGGGCGATGTGGTCGAGGTGGTCAACTCCTCCGACCGGACCGTCGATCCGGACAACGGCCTCGGTGGTTGGAACCTCGGCTGGCCGCAGTGGAAGGCGGGCTCCGCCCTGCGCTGACCCCGGTCCGACCTGGGCAGGGCCCCGGAGGCGTGCCCTCCGGGGCCACCCGGGGGCGGTGCGGGACGACTTGGGACGGAACGGTGACATTCCGGGGAACTTCTCCCCACGCGCGGTGTGATTATCTTGCGCCGAGCGTGCATGTACAGCGCGCGGGGGTGCGGGCCATGGCGGGGCCAGGCCGTGCGAGGGGAGACGACCACATTGAACGGGCAGCCGATATCGGGGGCATGGGCCGGCGCGGGCGGGGAACGGCGCGGGCGCGGAGCCCACGGACTCCTCGCACTCGGACTGGGCGCGATGCTGTTGCTGGTGACCGCGTGCGGCGGTAGCGGAGCCGCCGCGGAAAGGGACGGCGACAGGCCGGGGACGAAGGTCGACGACACCAGCGCCTCGCAGGCGGTGGTGACCATCGCGCCCAAGGACGGCGCCGGCGACGTCGCGACCAGCGGGGCGCTGAAGGTCTCGGCGGCCCAGGGCAAGCTGAGCACGGTGAAGGTCGCGGATCCCAAGGGCAAGGAGGTCGGGGGCAAGATAGCCGCCGACGGCCTCAGCTGGGTACCCGACCGCCACCTGGCCGCCGCGACCAAGTACACGGTGCACGCGGTCGCCAAGGACGCCAAGGGCCGGGAGTCGGCGAAGGACACCAGCTTCACGACGCTGGTCCCGGAGAACACCTTCCTCGGCCAGTACACGCCCGAGGACGGCTCGACCGTCGGCGTGGGCATGCCGGTGTCCATCCACTTCACCCGCGGCATAACCGACCCGGGGGCCGTGGAGAAGGCGATCAGCGTGACGTCGGAGCCGGCCGTGCAGATCGAGCCCCACTGGTTCGGCAACGACCGCCTCGACTTCCGCCCCGAGGACTACTGGGCGGCGGGCACCAAGGTGACCCTGCGTCTCGACCTCGACGGCGTCGAGGGGCGGCCCGGGGTCTACGGCAAGCAGGCCAAGACCGTGAACTTCACCATCGGCCGCAGCCAGGTCTCCACGGTCGACGCGAGCTCCCACCGGATGAAGGTGGTGCGTGACGGCAAGCAGATCAAGGACATCCCGATCTCCGCGGGCGCGCCGGCCACGACCACGTACAACGGCCAGATGGTCATCAGCGAGAAGCTCAAGGTGACCCGGATGAACGGTGACACCGTCGGCTTCGGCGGTGAGTACGACATCAAGGACGTGCCGCACGCGATGCGGCTGTCCACCTCGGGCACCTTCATCCACGGCAACTACTGGGGCGCGTCGGGCATCTTCGGCTCGACCAACACCAGCCACGGCTGTGTCGGTCTGCGGGACGTGCGCGGCGCCTGGGACAGCAAGACTCCCGCCGCGTGGCTCTTCGACAACTCGCTGATCGGCGACGTGGTGATCGTGAAGAACTCCAAGGA
Organism: Streptomyces sp. NPDC060209; assembly: GCF_042728155.1. Taxonomy (NCBI): domain Bacteria; kingdom Bacillati; phylum Actinomycetota; class Actinomycetes; order Kitasatosporales; family Streptomycetaceae; genus Streptomyces; species Streptomyces sp. NPDC060209. The sequence goes on along the minus strand of NZ_JBHWZS010000248.1, from coordinate 103 downwards.
CAAGGTGATCCAGCCGGACAACGGCCTCAACGGCTGGAACATGGCCTGGTCGGAGTGGACCGAGTAGGTCCCCCCGCTCGGCAGATGTGAAGCGGGCCCGGTG
>NZ_JBHWZS010000247.1:0-12629 GCF_042728155.1 Streptomyces sp. NPDC060209 | reverse complement strand
GTATCGTGGAGTACGGCCAAAACCGTTCCCCTTCGTACGCAGAGAGGCGCCCAGCGATGGTGCAGATCAAGACCCCCGAGCAGATCGCGAAGATGCGCGAGGCGGGCCTCGTGGTCGCTGCCATTCACGCCGCCACGCGCGAGGCTGCCGTCCCCGGCGCCACCACGAAGGACCTCGACGAGGTCGCACGCAAGGTGATCGCCGATCACGGCGCGAAGTCGAACTTCCTGGGCTACGGCGGATTCCCCGCCACCATCTGCACCTCGGTCAACGATGTCGTGGTCCACGGCATCCCGGACGAGAAGACCGTCCTCAAGGACGGCGACATCATCTCGATCGACGCCGGGGCGATCATCGACGGCTGGCACGGAGACGCGGCGTACACCGCCTTCGTGGGCACCGGCCACGCTCCGGAGCTCGTCGAGCTCTCCCGGGTCACCGAGGAGTCCATGTGGGCCGGTATCGCCGCGATGAAGGTGAACAACCGGCTCGTCGACATCTCGAAGGCCATCGAGTCCTACATCCGCCGCCAGCCCCGTCCGGCGACCGGTAAGTACGGGATCATCGAGGACTACGGCGGCCACGGCATCGGCACCGAGATGCACATGGACCCGCACCTGCTGAACTACGTCGCACGCAAGCGCGGCAAGGGCATCAAGCTGGTCCCGGGTGTCTGTCTGGCCATCGAGCCGATGGTCTCCCTGGGCACGCCGCAGACGAAGGTCCTCGCCGACGAGTGGACGGTCCTCACGACCGACGGCACCTGGTCCTCGCACTGGGAGCACTCGATCGCCCTCACGGAGCAGGGCCCGCTGGTCCTGACCGCCCCGGACTGCGGCCGGGCGAGGCTCGCCCAGTACGGCGTCGAGGCGGCACCGGACCCGCTGGGCTGACGCCCACCCGCCGCACCGGCGGCTGACGCCCACCAGGACTGTCCGGCTGATCTGTGTCTAAGGATCAGGGGAAGTGGGCAAACTTGACGGATTCGTCTTTTGGAGTCCGCTGACGTAGACTGACTCGTCGGCTCTCGTGCATCAGTGTGCCCGTATGTCTGCACACTTTGTGCAGAGAGTCGATCAAGGTAGCCGATTCGAAAGGCGAAGCGTGGCCAAGAAGCAAGGTGCCATCGAAATTGAGGGCACCGTGATCGAGTCCCTCCCGAACGCCATGTTCAAGGTGGAACTCCAGAACGGTCACAAAGTCCTCGCGCACATCAGCGGCAAGATGCGGATGCACTACATCCGCATCCTCCCGGATGACCGGGTCGTCGTGGAGCTGTCTCCGTACGACCTGACGCGTGGCCGGATCGTCTACCGCTACAAGTAGATCTTGCCGCCATCCCGCTTCGGCGTGGTGAGGGCACTGACCCGGAGAACCTGACATCCCATGAAGGTCAAGCCGAGCGTCAAGAAGATCTGCGACAAGTGCAAGGTGATCCGCCGTCACGGCCGGGTCATGGTCATCTGCGACAACCTGCGCCACAAGCAGCGCCAGGGCTGAAGCACGACCACCTGCATCTCGCAGTTCTTCGCGCGACGCACGTAAACGTACATACGCAGAGCCCGTCCAAGCTTCGGCTGACGACACCTCCGGCGGGGGCCGGGGACCTGGACGTACCACCTCATCCCATGCGGGTGGGGTCGGCGTTCGGGAGTGGCACTGTGGAAGACCCCCGAAATGACAACTGGAGCCATTGAATGGCACGCGTTTCAGGTGTTGACATCCCGCGCGAAAAGCGCGTGGAGGTTGCCCTCACCTACGTCTTCGGTATCGGGCGCACCCGGTCCAAGGAGATCCTCGCCGCCGCCGGCGTGAACCCCAACTCCCGCGTTCGTGACCTGGCCGAAGAGGACCTGGTCAAGATCCGCGAGTACGTGGACGCCAACCTTCGCACCGAGGGTGACCTTCGCCGCGAGATCCAGGGCGACATCCGCCGCAAGATCGAGATCGGCTGCTACCAGGGCATCCGGCACCGTCGCGGTCTGCCGGTCCACGGTCAGCGCACCAGCACCAACGCGCGTACCCGTAAGGGCCCGCGTCGCGCCATCGCCGGTAAGAAGAAGCCGGGCAAGAAGTAGTCCTCAGCGGACGTACTGCGGGTGTCCGGGCCACCGGACGTTCGCGGAAACCAGCGGTCTTCGCTGTAGGACCGATCACCTCCCCTCTCCATCTGGAGTAAAGACATGCCCCCCAAGGGTCGTCAGGGCGCAGCCAAGAAGGTGCGTCGCAAGGAAAAGAAGAACGTCGCTCATGGGCACGCCCACATCAAGAGCACGTTCAACAACACCATCGTCTCGATCACGGACCCCTCGGGCAACGTGATCTCCTGGGCCTCCGCCGGCCACGTCGGCTTCAAGGGCTCGCGCAAGTCCACCCCCTTCGCCGCGCAGATGGCCGCCGAGTCGGCCGCCCGCCGCGCGCAGGAGCACGGCATGCGCAAGGTCGACGTCTTCGTCAAGGGTCCCGGCTCCGGCCGCGAGACCGCGATCCGCTCCCTCCAGGCCACGGGCCTCGAGGTCGGTTCGATCCAGGACGTCACCCCGACGCCGCACAACGGCTGCCGTCCGCCGAAGCGTCGCCGCGTCTGATCCGCTACGGCCGGTGACGGCCGTGCGTCAGTAGCGTGGGTCCGGGCGGTATGCCCCTTCGGGGGCGTGCCGCCCGTACCCTTGTTTCATCTGTCGGGCATCAAATAGTGGGTGCCCACGACTGAAGGATCACCACATGCTTATCGCTCAGCGTCCGTCGCTGACCGAAGAGGTCGTCGACGAGTTCCGCTCCCGGTTCGTGATCGAGCCGCTTGAGCCGGGCTTCGGTTACACCCTCGGCAACTCCCTGCGTCGCACGCTCCTCTCCTCGATCCCCGGTGCCGCTGTCACCAGCATCCGGATCGACGGTGTCCTGCACGAGTTCACCACCGTGCCGGGCGTCAAGGAGGACGTGACCGACCTCATCCTCAACATCAAGCAGCTGGTCGTCTCCTCGGAGCACGACGAGCCGGTCGTGATGTACCTGCGCAAGCAGGGCCCCGGCCTGGTCACCGCTGCTGACATCGCCCCGCCGGCCGGTGTCGAGGTCCACAACCCGGACCTCGTCCTGGCCACGCTGAACGGCAAGGGCAAGCTGGAGATGGAGCTGACCGTCGAGCGCGGTCGCGGCTACGTCTCCGCCGTCCAGAACAAGCAGGTGGGCCAGGAGATCGGCCGTATCCCGGTCGACTCCATCTACTCCCCGGTGCTCAAGGTCACGTACAAGGTCGAGGCGACCCGTGTCGAGCAGCGCACCGACTTCGACAAGCTGATCGTCGACGTCGAGACCAAGCAGGCCATGCGTCCCCGTGACGCCATGGCGTCGGCCGGTAAGACCCTGGTCGAGCTGTTCGGTCTGGCGCGCGAGCTCAACATCGACGCCGAGGGCATCGACATGGGTCCGTCCCCGACGGACGCCGCGCTCGCCGCCGATCTGGCGCTGCCGATCGAGGAGCTCGAGCTCACGGTCCGTTCGTACAACTGCCTCAAGCGCGAGGGCATCCACTCCGTGGGTGAGCTCGTGGCCCGCTCCGAGGCGGACCTGCTCGACATCCGCAACTTCGGTGCGAAGTCGATCGACGAGGTCAAGGCGAAGCTGGCCGGTATGGGCCTCGCGCTCAAGGACTCGCCTCCCGGTTTCGACCCGACCGCCGCCGCCGACGCGTTCGGCGCGGACGACGACGCGGACGCCGGTTTCGTGGAGACCGAGCAGTACTGAGTCACTTCCGGCGGGGTGCCTGGGTCTCCTGGGTGCCCCGTGCCGGGCCTGATTCCGGCTGAGGCCCGATAGGTGCCTCGGGCGAGCAAGAACTTCCGCGGGGCGGCCGCCTCGCGGGAACTGACACCGGTACCTGATACGGCCGGTGCAGCACACAAGGAGAAAAACCATGCCTCAGCCCGCCAAGGGTGCCCGTCTGGGCGGCAGCGCTGCGCACGAGAAGCTTCTTCTCATCAACCTTGCGAAGTCGCTGTTCGAGCACGGCCGCATCACCACGACCGAGGCCAAGGCCCGCCGCCTGCGTCCGGTCGCCGAGCGTTTCATCACCAAGGCGAAGAAGGGCGACATCCACAACCGTCGCCTGGTGCTGCAGTCGATCACGGACAAGGGCATCGTGCACACGCTCTTCACCGAGATCGCCCCGCGGTACGAGAACCGCCCCGGTGGTTACACCCGCATCACCAAGATCGGCAACCGTCGTGGCGACAACGCCCCGATGGCGGTCATCGAGCTCGTCGAGGCCCTGACCGTGGCGCAGGCCGCCACCGGTGAGGCCGAGGCCGCGACGAAGCGCGCCGTCAAGGAAGACGCCCTCAAGAAGGACGAGGCTCCGGCCGAGACCGTCGAGGACGCCAAGCCGGCCGACGCCGCCGCTGAGGAGTCCAAGGACGCCTGAGCGTTCTGAGACCCAGGTACGGGCCCGCATCTCCCTTCGGGGCGGTGCGGGCCCGTTCGGTTTTGAGAGGATCTTCGGGTGAGTGACGAGGCAGAGCCCGGATTCGTACGGGTACGGCTGGACCTTTCCTACGACGGAAAGGATTTCTCCGGCTGGGCGAAGCAGACCAGCCGGCGCACCGTGCAGGGCGAGATCGAGGACGCGCTGCGCACCGTGACGCGGTCATCGGTGACGTACGACCTGACGGTGGCCGGGCGCACCGACGCGGGGGTGCACGCGCGCGGGCAGGTGGCGCACGTCGACCTGCCGGCCGAGGTGTGGGCCGAGCACGAGGAGAAGCTGCTGCGGCGGATGGCGGGGCGCCTGCCGCTGGACGTGCGGATCTGGCGGGCGGCAGAGGCCCCGGCCGGGTTCAACGCGCGCTTCTCCGCGCTGTGGCGGCGTTACGCGTACCGGGTCGGGGACCGGCCGGGCGGTGTGGACCCGCTGACCCGGGGCCATGTGCTGTGGCACGACCGGCCGCTCGACCTGGACGCGATGAACGAGGCGGCCGCCCTGATGGTGGGGGAGCACGACTTCGCCGCGTACTGCAAGAAGCGTGAGGGTGCCACGACCATCCGTACGTTGCAGAAGCTGCACTGGGTACGGGACGCGGAGTCCGGCGTGCTGACGGCGACCGTGCAGGCGGACGCGTTCTGCCACAACATGGTGCGGGCGCTGATCGGCGCGGCCCTGTTCGTCGGGGACGGACGCCGCCCGGCCGGGTGGCCGGCCGAGGTGCTGGCGGCGAAGGTGCGGGATCCGGCGGTGCACGTGGTGCGGCCGCACGGGCTCACGCTGGAGGAAGTGGCCTATCCGGCCGATGAGTTGCTGGCGGCCAGGGCCCTGGAGGCGCGGAACGTCAGGACGCTGCCGGGGGTCGGCTGCTGCTGACCGGCCGGCGGCGCAGGGCACGAAACAGCTTGGCCGCGAAGTACAGGGCGACGGCGCTGGACACGGTGGAGCGGAACCAGCCGATGTCCGGGGTCCACCAGGCGTAGACCGCCGCCGCGGTGAAGAACAGCAGTGCCGCCGAGCGCAGGACCCACCAGCGGGCCGGGTGCGGTTCGTCCTGCGGTGGGGTCTCCGGGTGGACGCCGTCCTTCGTGGTCATGGTGTCCCGCATGCCCGCGAGGAAGCCCCGCCGGGCCAGCACCCGGGCGCCGGGGAGCTCCGCGAGGACCTCCTGCTCGCCGCCGTACCCGGCGGGCAGCGGCGGAAGGCCCAGGGCGGCGACGAGCTCGCTCTGGTGGCGGGCGGGATCGCCGGCGGCCCGCAGGACGTGGGCCAGTGGACGCGGGTCGGTGAGCCCGTACACACGGGCGAGCGCGGCAGCCGTCGCGGTCGCCTCGGCGTGGTCGGTCGCGGGGGCGGCGGTCTCCCAGGCGTGGCCCGTCACCTTCCGGCCGCGGTGCATGAGGGTGAAGCTGCTGCGTTCCGGGGTGCGGCGCAGGACCAGGGCGGGCCAGTCCTCGGCCGTGGTGAAGTTCTCCGCCGCCGAGGTGAGGGGGTCCTCGGGGAGCAGGACCGCGCGCTTGCCGCGCACGGGGTCCGGGACGATCTCGACGTACGTGTGCCTGCTTCCGGCCGGGGCCGTCCGCAGGCTGTGCCCGCAGATCAGGGCGGCCTGGGCCACCTCGGTGGGGCCGGTGGAGGCGATGGCGACGGACCGCGGTGCCAGCTCGCGCTCCCAGCCGGGTGTGCCCGCGGCCGGAGGCTCGGGGGAGGCGTGGAAGAAGGGGATCTTCATCGCCAGCTCGACGCGGGTGTCGGAGCGGGCCTCCAGGAATTCCGCGCGGGCCTCGCCGAAGTAGGTCCACGGGAAGGTGGTGGCGTGCACCCCGATGCTGCGGAAGGCGGTGAGCGCCTCCTCGTAGCGGTTCATCGACCACAGGACGAGGGCCAGGTGGTTGCGGAAGCCGGCGGCCTCCCGGTCTCCAGGGGCGTAGCTGTCCGACAGCGCCTGCGCGCGGGTCACCGCCGCCTCGGCGCGCGGGGTGTACGGGTCGGGGTCGGGCGTCTCCTCGTCGGTGATCAGGTACTCCACGACGGCCTGGAGCGGCAGCGCGTGGAGCCGGGAGCCGGGAGGTGCCTGGCCGGCCGCACGCTCGGCGAAGGCGAACATCTCCTCGTGCGAGCCGTACCACTTGGCGCAGAGGTACTGGAGCGCCTGGATGTGGCAGCCCTCGTGGTGCGGATCGCGTGCGTTCGCCTCGGCCAGATAGGTGTCGAAGACCTCGCGCGGGGCCTGGATGCCCCGGGCCTGGGTCAGCGCGATGCGCCACGGGACCGGGTCGTCGGGGTTGAGCTCGGCCGCGGCGGAGATCACCGGCACCGAGTCCCGCAGAACGGCGTGGAACGCCCGGAACTGGTCGGCCTCGACGTGTCTGGCGCGGGCCCCGGTCCGTATCTGCCAGGCCTGGTAGATGTACTGGTCGGCCTTGACCAGCACGGCGTCGGGGTCCTCGGGGGACTCCTCCAGCCAGCTGTCCAGCCAGCCCGGGTGATGCAGCGAGGCCCTGGCGAGGCGGGAGACGCAGGTGTCCCTGCGCTCCCACTGGGCGTGCTCGCGGGTGCCGGCGAGCAGTTCGGCGACCGGGGCGTGGTCGCCCGACGCGGCGGCGGCGAGGGCGACCCGCAGCGAGGGGTCCGGGGCGTCGAGGACCACGGCGTCGTCCGGAGGCAGGTCGGCGCCTATCGCGTCGCTGTGGCGCAGGACGCGCGGGATGGTGAAGAGGGTGGTCAGACGCACGGCGGCGGGTCCTCGTTGGAGGGGAGTGGCGGGGCTGGTGCGTGGGGGAGACGTACGGACGGTCAGGTGACGGGGGCCCCTGCGGCCGCCGAGGCCTGGACCTCGCCGCGGTGGCGGATCTGGCGGAAGGTGAAGTCGGTCAGGTCGTCACCGACCGCGTACACGTCCTTGTGCGCCGTGGTGACGTTCTTCCCGCTGATGAAGCCGCCGACCGTGAAGTAGGCGTAGCGGCCGTAGGAGTTGGCGGTGCGGCGGCAGACGGATCCGGCGCGGCAGAAGGTGGGGACTCCCGAACCGCTGAGGGAGGCGAGGCCGCCGGAAGCCTGCTGGGCGGCCTTCCTGGCCTCCGCCTCGGTGCCGAAGACGGCGAGCCCGACGGTGACCGCGATGCCGTCCTTGCTGTACGTGGCGCGGATGACCTGGTCGCAGCCGTTGCCGTCGAGGATCGAACCGAGGGCGCCCTGGGTCGTCGTGACGCAGTCCGTCGTACGGGCGGTGGCGCCCTTGGCGTAGACGCGGTCGCCCATGGTCAGCTTCTTGCCGGGGAAGAAGGCGTCGACGGTGACCGGGGCCTTGTCCTTCTTCTCGTCGGCTATGTAGTCCTTCGGGTCCGGCGGGGGCGGCGGTGCGACCGAGGAGAAGGAAGGCCCTGGCGCGGAGGTGTCCGAGGGCAGATCGGCCGGGGCCGGCAGCTCGCTCGCGTTCTTGTCCGATCCGGAGGCGCCGCCGCCCCCGTTGCTCGTGACGACCGCCGTGGCGACGATCGCGGCCACGGCGGCGGTGGCCAGCGCGCCACCGCCGATCAGCAGCCACTTCTTGCGCCTGCCGCGTGCGGCCGACGCATCCGCCAGTGCCGACCAGTCCGGAGTCCGGCTCTCTCCCGGCCCCCAGGAGGGCCCCCCTTGCCCAAAGCTCATGCGGCGAATCCTAGACCGACCGTAATCCGGTTGGGTCAACGGTTCGGCAGCCGTGACAATGCTGTGCATGGGACATCTTGAAGCGGGCCACCTGGAGTACTACCTACCGGACGGACGGGTGCTGCTCGGCGACGCTTCGTTCCGGGTGGCCGACGGAGCCGTCGTCGCCCTCGTCGGCGCGAACGGGGCGGGCAAGACGACACTTCTGAAGCTGCTCGCCGGGGAGCTCCAGCCGCACGGCGGCTCGGTCTCGGTGAGCGGCGGGCTCGGCGTGATGGCCCAGTTCGTGGGTTCCGTACGGGACGAGCGGACCGTCCGCGACTTGCTGGTGTCCGTGGCCCAGCCCCGGATCAGGGAGGCGGCGAAGGCCGTCGACGCGGCCGAGGAACGCATTCTCACCGTGGACGACGAGGCCGCGCAGATGGCGTACGCGCAGGCGCTGAGCGACTGGGCGGAGGCGCGGGGGTACGAGGCCGAGACGCTGTGGGACATGTGCGCCATGGCCGCGCTCGGCGTCCCGTACGAGAAGGCGCAGTGGCGCGAGGTGCGCACGCTCAGCGGCGGTGAGCAGAAGCGGCTGGTCCTGGAGGCACTGCTGCGCGGCCCGGACGAGGTGCTGCTCCTGGACGAGCCGGACAACTATCTGGACGTCCCCGGCAAGCGGTGGCTGGAGGAGAGGCTCAAGGAGACCCGCAAGACGGTGCTCTTCGTCTCCCACGACCGGGAGCTGCTGTCCCGGGCCGCCCAGAAGATCGTGAGCGTGGAGCCCAGCCCGGCCGGCTCGGACGTATGGGTGCACGGTGGCGGATTCGGCACGTACCACCAGGCCCGTAAGGAACGGTTCGCGCGCTTCGAGGAGCTCCTGCGGCGCTGGGAGGAGGAGCACGCCCGGCTGAAGGCGCTCGTCCTGCGGATGCGGCAGCAGGCGGCGAACAGCCCCGACATGGCGAACCGCTACCACGCGATGCAGACCCGCTTCAAGAAGTTCGAGGACGCGGGGCCGCCGCCGGAGCCGCCCCGTGAGCAGGACATCAGGATGCGGCTGCGCGGCGGGCGGACCGGGGTGCGGGCCGTGACGTGCACCGGCCTGGAGCTGAGCGGGCTGATGAAGCCGTTCGACCTGGAGATCTACTACGGCGAGCGGGTCGCCGTGCTCGGCTCCAACGGGTCGGGGAAGTCGCACTTCCTGCGGCTCCTGGCGGGCGAGCCGGTGGCGCACACCGGAGAGTGGAAGCTCGGGGCGCGCGTCGTACCCGGCCACTTCGCGCAGACGCACGCCCATCCGGAGCTGCTCGGCAAGACGCTCGTCGAGATCCTGTGGACGGAGCACGCCAAGGACCGCGGGGGTGCGATGTCGGTGCTGCGGCGCTACGAGCTGGAGCGTCAGGGCGACCAGGCCTTCGAGAAGCTGTCCGGCGGACAGCAGGCGCGGTTCCAGATCCTGCTCCTGGAGCTGGCCGGCACGACCGCGCTGCTGCTGGACGAGCCGACGGACAACCTGGACCTGGAGTCGGCCGAGGCCCTCCAGGACGGGCTGGAGGTCTACGACGGGACGGTCATGGCCGTCACGCACGACCGCTGGTTCGCGAAGTCCTTCGACCGCTACCTGGTCTTCGGTTCGGACGGGGTGGTGCGGGAGTCCACGGAGCCCGTCTGGGACGAGCGCAGGGTGGAGCGCGCACGGTAGGGCCGACGCGTTTTGACCCGTCCGGGGCGGGGCGGGTACTGTCGAGGATTGTTATACGTATTGGCTTCGTCGTTCTCATGCGAAGGGCCCTTACGTAGGTTCCCTGGAGCAGTTACCAGTGGCTCGCATACGGGCAGGTGCCCGGCACTGTGGGCCCCAGCTGCATGGTCGCTTCAGAGGTGCCATGTGTCTGGACCTCATCCACTGAAGAAGCGAAGGCTACGAAGTGCGTACGTACAGCCCCAAGCCCGGCGATGTCACTCGCCAGTGGCACATCATCGACGCCGAGGACATCGTCCTCGGCCGTCTGGCCACCACGGCTGCGAACCTCCTCCGAGGCAAGCACAAGGCGATCTACGCCCCCCACATGGACATGGGCGACTTCGTCATCATCATCAACGCCGAGAAGGTTCACCTCTCCGGTAACAAGAAGACCCAGAAGATGGCGTACCGCCACTCGGGCTTCCCGGGCGGTCTCCGTTCCGTGCGTTACGACGAGCTGCTCTCGAAGAACCCCGAGAAGGCTGTCGAGAAGGCCATCAAGGGCATGATCCCCAAGAACACCCTGGGTCGTCAGATGATCTCCAAGCTCAAGGTCTACGCGGGTGACCAGCACCCGCACGCTGCGCAGCAGCCGGTCCCGTTCGAGATCACCCAGGTCGCGCAGTAGTTCCGGCCTCCCCCCAAAGACGTAAAGAAAGATCTGAGGAGAATCGTGGCCGAGACCACTGTTGAGACGCCCGTCGAGGGCACCGAGGGCGAAGAGACCTTCGCCGAGGTGACCACCTTCGAGTCGGAGGTCCCCGTCGAGGGTGAGTACACCTCCGAGTCGCTCGCAGGCCGCTTCGGCGACCCGCAGCCCGCGGCCGGCCTTGGCCGTCGCAAGAACGCCATCGCCCGCGTCCGGATCGTTCCGGGCACCGGCAAGTGGAAGATCAACGGTCGCACCCTTGAGGACTACTTCCCCAACAAGGTGCACCAGCAGGAAGTCAACGAGCCCTTCAAGGTGCTCGAGCTCGACGGCCGCTACGACGTCATCGCCCGCATCTCGGGTGGCGGCGTCTCCGGTCAGGCCGGTGCCCTGCGCCTCGGCGTGGCCCGCGCGCTGAACGAGGCGGACGTGGACAACAACCGCGCCGCGCTGAAGAAGGCCGGCTTCCTCTCCCGGGACGACCGTGCGGTCGAGCGCAAGAAGGCCGGTCTCAAGAAGGCCCGTAAGGCCCCGCAGTACAGCAAGCGCTAAATCGCCTGCTCGTCTGCTTTACACGTTCGCCCCGGCGGCACACACCGTGCTGCTGGGGCGTTCGTTTATCAGCCCTCGCGGGCGTATAACGGCTTAAGACGTTTGCACGTTTATAGGGTCGGCAGCTTCAGGTGCGCCCTTCTTCGCTGTGCCTTGCCTCGCTTTGCCCTGTTTTGTTTACTTTGGTTTTGTGGTTTCGGAGCACCTTCGGAGGACACCAGTGGGACGACTCTTCGGCACGGACGGCGTGCGCGGTGTCGCCAACGCGGACCTGACAGCCGAGCTCGCGCTCGGGCTCTCGGTCGCGGCGGCGCACGTACTGGCCGAGGCCGGCACCTTCGAGGGGCATCGGCCGACCGCCGTGGTGGGCCGCGATCCCCGCGCGTCCGGAGAGTTCCTGGAGGCCGCCGTCGTGGCGGGCCTGGCCAGCGCCGGCGTGGACGTGCTGCGGGTCGGGGTGCTGCCCACCCCGGCTGTGGCGTACCTCACCGGCTCGCTCGGCGCGGACATCGGTGTCATGCTCTCCGCCAGCCACAACGCCATGCCGGACAACGGCATCAAATTCTTCGCCCGCGGCGGTCACAAGCTCGCCGACGAGCTGGAGGACCGCATCGAGACGGTCTACGAGCAGCACCGCACCGGCGAGCCCTGGGCCCGTCCGACCGGCGCCGGCGTGGGCCGTGTCACCGACTACACGGAGGGCTTCGACCGTTACGTCGCCCACCTCATCGGTGTCCTCCCGAACCGGCTCGACGGCCTGAAGGTCGTCCTCGACGAGGCACACGGCGCCGCCGCCCGTGTCTCGCCCGAGGCGTTCGCCCGGGCCGGGGCCGAGGTCATCACCATCGGTGCCGAACCGGACGGCCTGAACATCAACGACGGCTGCGGCTCCACCCACCTCGAGCTGCTGCGGGCCGCTGTCGTCGAGCACGGCGCCGACCTCGGCATCGCGCACGACGGCGACGCGGACCGCTGCCTGGCCGTGGACGCGGCCGGCGGGGAGATCGACGGCGACCAGATCCTCGCCGTGCTCGCCCTCGCCATGCGCGAGGCCGGTCACCTGCGCAAGGACACCGTCGTCGGCACGGTCATGTCGAACCTCGGCTTCAAGATGGCGATGGAGCGGGAGGGCATCCAGCTCGTCCAGACCGCCGTCGGCGACCGATACGTCCTGGAGTCGATGAAGGCCGAAGGCTTCGCGCTGGGCGGCGAGCAGTCCGGCCACGTCATCGTCCTGGACCACGCCACCACGGGTGACGGCACGCTGACCGGGCTGATGCTCGCGGCCCGGGTCGCCGCCACCGGACGTACGCTCGCCGACCTGGCGGGCGTGATGCAGCGCCTCCCGCAGGTCCTCATCAACGTGCCGGACGTCGACAAGTCCCGTGTGGATACCTCGCCCGAGCTGGCCGCCGCGGTGTCCCTGGCCGAGCGTGAGCTGGGTGACACCGGACGCGTGCTCCTGCGCAAGTCGGGCACCGAGCCGCTCGTACGGGTCATGGTCGAGGCCGCCGATCTGGAGCAGGCACGCGCCGTGGCCGGGCAGCTGGCCGACGTGGTGAAGTCCG
>NZ_JBHWZS010000246.1:0-12695 GCF_042728155.1 Streptomyces sp. NPDC060209 | reverse complement strand
GCCCACCAACTGTCCCGCTACCGGGCGGGGTGCCGGACGGAACGCTTCCGCTGTTTCTCACTCTTCTGCTCAACCACCGCACCTTCCCGCAGGTGCGGTATCCCCGCCGGGTCAGGCGGCGAAGGAGATGGTTCACGTGTCCGCTACGCCCGTGTTGGCGTTGCGAGGGGTCTCCAAGCGATTCGGTGCCGTCCAGGCGCTCACCGACGTCGAGCTTGAGGTCCACGCCGGTGAGGTGGTCGCCCTGGTGGGTGACAACGGAGCCGGTAAATCAACGCTGGTCAAGACGATCGCCGGGGTCCACCCCATCGATGACGGAGTCATCGAGTGGGACGGCCGCCCGGTCCAGATCAGCAAGCCGCACGATGCCCAGAACCTGGGGATCGCGACCGTCTACCAGGACCTCGCGCTCTGCGACAACATCGACGTCGTCGGCAACCTCTACCTCGGCAGGGAGCTCCGCAAGTTCGGGATCCTCGACGAGGTCGAGATGGAGCGGCGTTCGCGCGAGCTCCTCAGCACGCTGTCGATCCGCATCCCCAGCGTCCGCATACCGATCGCGTCGCTCTCCGGCGGTCAGCGCCAGACCGTCGCCATCGCGCGTTCGATGCTGGGCGAGCCCAAGCTGGTCATCCTCGACGAGCCCACCGCGGCACTCGGCGTCGAGCAGACCGCGCAGGTCCTCGACCTCGTCGAGCGGCTGCGCGAGCGTGGCCACGCGGTCATCCTCATCAGCCACAACATGGCCGATGTGAAGGCCGTCGCCGACAAGGTCGCCGTGCTCCGGCTTGGCCGGAACAACGGGGTCTTCGACGTGAAGACCACCTCGCAGGAAGAGATCATCTCCGCCATCACGGGCGCCACGGAGAACGCCGTGACCCGTCGTGCGGCGCGCAACGCGGAGGCCCAGAAGTGACAACCGACAAGACGTCCACCGCAGTGATCAACCCGGAGGCGGCCAAGGGCGCCGACACCGTGGTCGACCCCCGGCTGCTCGTGCGCGAGCAGGGCTTCGCCGGATACCTCACCGAGTTCAAGCGCAAGATGCGCGGCGGTGACCTCGGCTCGATCCCCGTGATCATCGGCCTGATCATCATCTGCGTGGTCTTCCAGAGCCTGAACTCCGAGTTCCTCTCGGCGAAGAACGTCAGCGACATCGCCGTCACGATGGTGGCCACCGGCATGATGGCCGTCGGCATCATCTTCGTGCTGCTGCTCGGCGAGATCGACCTCTCGGTCGGCTCGGTCAGCGGCGTCGCCGGCGCGGTCGTCGCGGTGCTCAGCATCACCCACGGGATGAACGAGTGGCTCGCCGTCCTCGTCGCGATCGTGAGCGGCGCGGTCATCGGCGCCATCCACGGCTTCTTCTTCGCACGGATCGGCGCCCCCGCCTTCGCCGTGACCCTCGCCGGTCTGCTGTTCTGGCTGGGCCTGATGCTCCAGCTGCTCGGCGACACGGGCACGATCAACCTGGACAGCGACGGCGTCGTCGGCAGCCTGACCACGTACTACTTCTCGGACGTGGCCGCCGCCTACGGCCTCGCGGCCGTCGCGGTGATCGGCTACTTCGTCCCCGCGTTCCTGGACACCCGCCGCCGTGAGGCCGCAGGCGTCCCGTCGCGGCCGCTCGTCGACATCGTGGTCCGCACCGTGATCCTCGCGGTGTTCGCCTTCGGCGCGGCGTTCATGTTCAACCAGTACCGCGGGCTCCCGCTTGCCCTGGTCCTCTTCCTCGTCGTCCTGGTCGGCACGGACTTCCTCCTGCGCCGCACCTCCTACGGGCGGAAGATCTTCGCGCTCGGCGGCAGCGTCGAGGCGTCCCGCCGTGCGGGCATCAACGTCACCGCGATCCGGATCTCGGTCTTCGCCATCGCCGGCACCTTCGCGGCGGTCGGCGGCCTGTTCTGGGCCTCCAAGATCGCGGCGGCCAACCAGGGCTCCGGCGGCGGCGACCTCCTGATGAACGTCATCGCCGCGGCCGTCATCGGCGGCACCAGCCTCTTCGGAGGCCGGGGCCGCACCTGGAACGCGCTGCTCGGTGTCATGGTGATCGTCTCGATCCAGTACGGCCTGGCGCTGGAAGGCATCGCCACGCCGATCAACTACATGATCACCGGTGCTGTTCTTCTCATCACGGTCGTCATCGACTCCATCACCCGCAAGACGCAGAAGACCGCCGGCCGCGCCTGACCGTCGTACCTGCGCACATGTGCCCGGCGTCCTCCGTGACGCCGGGCACGTCTGCGTCCGGCGGGACCCGGCACGGCGTGGCGGAATGCGCTGCCCGATGACCGGGGCCGCCGGCGGAACATTAGACTCATCGGATCGACTCGCTCGACCAGCTCACACGCAAGGAGGCACGGGTGGATCTGCTGACCCGCATCAGGGGACCGCGCGACCTGGACCGGCTCGACTCCGAGCAGCTGGACCAGCTCGCCGGGGAGATCCGTACCTTCCTCGTCGAGGAGGTGTCCAAGACCGGCGGCCACCTCGGCCCGAACCTGGGCGTGGTCGAGCTGACCATCGCCCTGCACCGGGTCTTCGAGTCCCCGCAGGACAAGGTCCTCTTCGACACCGGCCACCAGAGCTATGTGCACAAGCTGCTCACCGGCCGGCAGGACTTCTCGAAGCTCAAGAGCAAGGGCGGACTCTCCGGATACCCGTCCCGCGCGGAGTCCGAGCACGACGTCATCGAGAACTCCCACGCCTCGACGGTGCTCGGCTGGGCCGACGGCCTCGCCAAGGCCAACGAGGTTCTGGGCAAGGACGACCACGTCGTCGCCGTCATCGGTGACGGCGCGCTCACGGGCGGTATGGCCTGGGAGGCGCTGAACAACATCGCCGCCGCCAAGGACCGCCCGCTCGTCATCGTCGTCAACGACAACGAGCGCTCGTACGCCCCGACCATCGGCGGCCTCGCGAACCACCTCGCCACCCTCCGCACCACCGACGGGTACGAGCGGTTCCTGGCCCGCGGCAAGGACCTCCTGGAGCGCACGCCCGTCGTCGGCAGGCCGCTGTACGAGACCCTGCACGGCGCCAAGAAGGGCCTCAAGGACTTCATCGCCCCGCAGGGCATGTTCGAGGACCTCGGCCTGAAGTACGTCGGACCGATCGACGGCCACGACATCGAGGCCCTGGAGTCCGCGCTCCAGCGGGCCAAGCGCTTCGGCGGCCCGGTCATCGTGCACTGCCTCACCGAGAAGGGCCGCGGCTACACCCCCGCCCTCCAGGACGAGGCGGACCGCTTCCACGCGGTCGGCAAGATCCACCCGGACACCGGCCTGCCCATCTCCACCTCCGGCCTCGACTGGACCTCGGTCTTCGGCGAGGAGATGGTGAAGCTGGGTCACGAGCGTGAGGACATCGTCGCCATCACGGCGGCCATGCTCCAGCCCGTCGGCCTCGGCAAGTTCGAGGAGGCCTTCCCGGACCGGATCTACGACGTCGGGATCGCCGAGCAGCACGCCGCGGTCTCCGCGGCGGGCCTGGCCACCGGCGGGCTGCACCCCGTCTTCGCCGTCTACGCGACCTTCCTGAACCGCGCCTTCGACCAGGTCCTGATGGACGTCGCCCTGCACAAGTGCGGGGTGACCTTCGTCCTGGACCGGGCCGGCGTCACGGGCACGGACGGTGCCTCGCACAACGGCATGTGGGACATGTCGATCCTGCAGTGCGTGCCGACCCTGCGCATCGCGGCCCCGCGTGACGCCGATCAGGTCCGCGCGCAGCTGCGCGAGGCCGTCGACGTGGACGACGCACCCACCGTCGTCCGCTTCTCCAAGGGCGCGGTCGGCCCCGCGGTCAAGGCCGTCGGCACGGCGGGCGGCATGGACGTACTGCGCACGGCGGGTACGGACACGCCGGACGTCCTCCTGGTATCGGTCGGCGCTCTCGCCCCGATGTGCCTGGAGATCGCCTCTCTGCTGGACGCCCAGGGCATCTCCACGACCGTGGTCGACCCGCGCTGGGTCAAGCCCGTCGACGAGGCGCTCGCCCCGCTCGCCGCGGAGCACCGGGTCGTCGTCACCGTCGAGGACAACAGCAGGGCCGGCGGTGTCGGCTCCGCGATCGCCCAGGCGCTGCGTGACGCCGACGTCGACGTCCCGCTGCGCGACTTCGGCATCCCGCCGGTGTTCCTCGACCACGCCTCGCGCGGCGAGGTCATGGCCGAGATCGGGCTGACCGCACCGGACATCGCCCGTCAGGTCACCGGCCTGGTCGCCAAGCTCGACGGCCGTTACGAGAGCCGCGCCGTGGAGCCCGTCCGCGACTGATCCGCCCGCACCGCAATGGGCCGGTCGCCCACCCCACACGGGTGGTTCGACCGGCCCATTCGCGTGAAATCGGGGCCTGTTGCGCCTTCACGGGCATTCCGGGGCGGCCGGTTCCGAATCATGGCGTGCACGACGAGTGCGTGGAGGTACGCCGGTGAGCACGCAGCAGGACACGCCCCCCAGCGGAAAGGGGCTGTTCCGGACCAAGACGGTCGAACAGTCGATCCGCGACACGGAAGAACCGGAGCACGCGCTCAAGAAGTCCCTCTCCGCGCTGGACCTCACGGTCTTCGGAGTGGGTGTCATCATCGGCACCGGCATCTTCGTCCTCACGGGCAAGGTCGCCAAGGAGACGGCGGGCCCGGCCACGGCCCTCGCCTTCGTCGCGGCGGGCATCGTCTGCGCGCTCGCCGCGCTCTGCTACGCCGAATTCGCCTCCACCGTCCCGGTGGCCGGATCGGCGTACACCTTCTCCTACGCCTCGCTGGGCGAGCTGGTGGCCTGGATCATCGGCTGGGACCTGGTGCTGGAATTCGCACTGGGCACCGCGGTGGTGGCGGTCGGCTGGTCCGGCTACGTGCGCTCGCTGATGGACAACATCGGCTGGACGATGCCCGAGGTGCTCTCCGGCCCCGATGTGGCGAGCGGCTTCGGCTTCGACATCCTGGCGTTCGCCCTGGTCCTGATCCTGACGGTCATCCTGGTCCTCGGGATGAAGCTCTCCGCCCGGGTGACCACGGTCGTCGTCGCCATCAAGCTGGCCGTCGTGGGCATCGTGATCATCGCGGGCCTGTTCTTCATCAAGGCGTCCAACTACTCGCCCTTCATCCCCGAGGCCGAGAAGCAGGCCGGCGGATCGGGCCTGGACGCCCCGCTGATCCAGCTGATCTTCGGCTACGAACCGACGAACTTCGGCGTCATGGGCATCTTCACCGCCGCGTCCATCGTCTTCTTCGCCTTCATCGGCTTCGACGTCGTGGCCACCGCGGCCGAGGAGACCAAGCTCCCGCAGCGTGACATGCCGCGCGGCATCCTGGCCTCGCTGGTCATCTGCACCCTGCTCTACGTCGCCGTCTCCATCGTGGTCACCGGCATGCAGAACTACTCCGAACTCTCGGTCAGCGCCCCGCTCGCGGACGCGTTCAAGGCCGTCGGGCACCCCTTCTACGCGGGAGTCATCAGCTTCGGCGCGGCGGTCGGCCTCACCACGGTCTGCATGATCCTGTTGCTCGGCCAGACCCGGGTGTTCTTCGCGATGAGCCGCGACGGGCTGCTGCCGAGGTTCTTCTCGGTGACGCACCCGCGGTTCGGCACCCCGTACCGTCCGACCATCCTGCTCGGCGTGATCATCGCGATCGTCGCCGGCTTCACGAGCATCAACGAACTCGCGACCCTGGTGAACATCGGCACGCTCTTCGCGTTCGTGGTCGTCGCCCTGGGGGTGATCGTGCTGCGCCGCACCCGACCCGAGCTCCACCGCGCCTTCCGCACCCCGTGGGTTCCTCTGCTGCCGATCGTCTCGGTGGCGGCCTCGGTCTGGCTGATGCTGAACCTGCCGGCGGAGACCTGGGTCCGGTTCGGGATCTGGATGGTGATCGGCGTGATCATCTACTTCCTGTACGGGCGCCGGAACAGCCGTATGGCGAAGGCCTCCTGACCCGTCAGGCACCGCGCGACGGCGGCAGCGGCCGTACCGTACGAGGGCCCGTGGTGCGGGCCCCGTACGCCTCGACCCGCTGCCGCAGTTCCCGGTCGGCCGTGACCACGACGCAGGACCGTACGCCGTGGGCGGTCCCGGCCAGTTCGGCGATCAGGTCGTCCCCGCTGCCGGGCGCCGCTTCCACACGCACCCCCGGCACGGAGGCGACCTCGCGCGCGGCGCCCTCCACGACCAGCACGATCTCGACGGGCCCGGCGTGCCCCGGCAGCCCGTCCGCGGCGTACGGGACCAGCGAGTCCCGCAGCCGCTCGGCCGCCCCACGCCGGTCCCGCCACCAATGGTCCGGAACGGACCCCACCACATTGGCGGCGTCGATGATCACCAGAGTCTTCTCACCGGTCATCCCCGAAGGATGCCAGGTCAGCCGCCGGTGGCCGGAGACTTCTTGGCGGACTCGGGGATCGTGCCGTCCGTGCGGATCGCCTTCCAGAGGTCGCCGGCCTGCGGATCCGCGGCCACCACGCGGTTCGGGTCCTGCTTGTCGTAGGCGACCGGCAGCATGATCGTCTCCATGGACGAGGGATCGACACCGTTCATCGAGCGGGCGAACTCGCTGAGCGAGGTCAAAGAGGCGAGCCCCTCGTCGGTCGTCAGCGACTTGGTCGCGGAGTTGGCGATCTTGTACGTCGTCGTCGGACTTCCCAGCAGGTCCTGCGACTTGATCTCGGTCAGCAGGGCGAGCAGGAACTGCTGCTGGAGTCCGATCCGGCCCAGGTCGCTGCCGTCCCCGATGCCGTGCCGGGTGCGGACGTAGGCGAGGGACTCGGTGCCGTTGAGCTTGTGCGTACCGGCGGTCAGGTCGAGGCCCGAGGCCTCGTCCTTGATCGGTTCCTCGACCTTGACGGTGACGCCGCCTATCGCGTCGACCAGATCCTTGAACCCGGCGAAGTTGATCTCCAGGTAGTGGTCGATCCGGACCCCGGACATCTTCTCCACGGTCTTCACCACACAGGCCGGACCGACCTGCGAGTACACGGAGTTGAACATGACCCGCTCGGCGGACGCCATCGTCGAGCCGTCGGACTTGACGCACTCGGGCCGCGTCACCAGGGTGTCGCGCGGTATGGAGACGGCGACCGCCTCGGTGCGGCCCTCGGGTATGTGCACTACCAGCGCGGTGTCGGACCGCGCCCCACTGACGGCCCCGCCCCCGCCCAGCTCCTTGTTCTCCGCCCCGGCGCGTGAGTCGGAGCCGAGGACGAGCAGATTCTGACCGGTGGTGGGGAGCTTCTCGGGACGGTCCTCACCGAGCGCCTTGTTGATGTCGACGCCCTTGATGTTGCCGTCGAGGTCCTTGTACATCCAGTACGCGGTGCCGCCGCCCGCCAGCAGGAGCACGAGGAGCACGAGGAGCGTGATCTTGAGGCCGCGGCGGCGCTTGCGTGGCTTGGAGGCACGTCTGGACCGGGGCGCGTCCGAGACCTGTGATCCGGTGCCATTGGTCTGATCTGTCATGAGCTCGTCTAGTTCTTCCGTCGGGACGCGCCGAGCGCGTGCGAGAGGAGAGGAAGGGGGAGGACGGCAGTCCGTCTGTGTGTTCCGGAGCCATCCCGTGCGCGTTTCGTCCAGGCGTCGTTCACGCCTCGAAGTCGCATTCTGTGATAGGAAGCACCCTGAAATCGACCCCTGTCGAGTATTATTGTGACACCAGTTGACGCTGTGAAAGCAAAACCGGTCATTCGACAGAGAAACCACGGGACTCCGCCCATCGCCGTTCGGCACCGGAGGAAGTACTCGGTGAAGAACGGGCGGGGAGCAATGGGTTTGCGTTCAGGGCGCAGGCGTGCCGGTCATCCTGTCGGGGGGACCCCTTCCGGACCTGCCGGGGGGCCCGCCCCCACGCGGCGCGGCGTCGCCGCCGCGCCGCGCACGACCGGATGGCTGGTGCCGGACAGGGAAGGCCGTCTCACCGCGTACGCCGTCGGAAGAACCGGTGGCATCGTGCGCTGGACCGAGTCCGTGGCACGCCCCGACGACTGGACCGGGCCCGAACTCCTGCTCGCCGACACCGGGATACTCCCGTACCTCTCGGTCGCGCGCAGTACCAACGGCTACGTCGACCTCTTCGCGATGCGCCGGAAGGGCAAGGGCCCTCAGGCACCCCTGGAGATCGTCTACGCGTCCCAGTACCAGACAGGCCGTCCGATGACCGGATGGCACTCGATCGGCAACCCGCACGCCCAGGACGCCGCGCAGTCGGCGGCGGTCGGCGCGCCGGTGGCCGTGGTCGACGGGAGCGACGTGGTCCACGTCTTCGTCCGTAGCGCGGCCGGTGGGGTGTTCACCCGCCGGCGCGGCCAGGAAGGCACCTGGGGCAAGTGGACGGCCCTGCCGTGCAAGCGGGTGCGGGACGGCATCTCCGCGGTCGTCACCCGGTCCGGCCGCGTCGAACTCTTCATGCCGGCCGACAAGGGCGTGTACGTGTGGCGTCAGGAGAAGCCGGGCGGATCCCTGGACCGCGCCCCCAACCTGGTGTTCATCGCCCGCCCGGAGACGGCGTCGGGCATCGAGTCCTACGAGGACAGGATCACCCACTTCTGGCGTGACGACGCCACCGGCGAGGTCGTCGCCTACCGGTTGCCAGTACCCGGCGGCGAGGATGTCGCGCCCGCTCCCCTGGACGGCCGGTCGGGCCGGGGCCCACTCGCCCTGTCCAGGTGTGTCGTGGACGGCTACGACTGCACCGTGCTGGCCCAGACCGAGGAGACGGGCACCCTCGCGGTGACCGCCTACCCGACGGAGATGGAGTCCGCAGGCGCCTGGTGGGCCGACACCCGCGAACCCTGTGAAGGCGCGCCCGCACTCGCCCGCGACCGGGCAGGCCGGCTGGTCGTGGCGGCCATCGGCCGTGAAGGCGGACTGAGCGTGACCCGGCAGCGGGCGGATCAGCAGGGGATGGCGCTGGAGGCCTGGCTCCGGCTGTGAGCCCGTCCCCGCGCAGCACGCGGGGCAGGAGGGGCGGCCTGTGGCCGACGGCTGGGTCCTGGCCATGAGTCCCCGTTACTCCGCCTTCTCGGAGACCCGGACGGAGAGTTCGGTGCCGGCGGTGTAGTACGGCTTGACCAGGACGGCCGGGCCGTCGTCGGCCTGCACGACGCTGTTGGGGTAGGCGAAGACGGCCTTCACGTCCACCACGTCGGTGAGGAAGCGGCCCAGCCGTGCGACCACGGGGTCGTAACGCCGGCCCACCCACAGGTCCCAGAGCTCATGGCGGCCCACGAGTTGCTCGGCCAGGTCCGAGGCGGGAAGCGCGAAGGAGAAGTCGGCGGCGCCCGACGAACTGCCGGAAAGCCAGAAACTGTGCGCGTCGACCCCGCGACGGCGCATCAGGAGCAGGGGTTCCGCGTCACCGAAGTCACAGCCGTACAGGACACCTCGCAGATGGATCGCTCCCTCGCTGATCCAGACCTCGGTGGCCTCCGCGTGACGTTCCCGCGTCCATGTGCGCAGCACCAGATGGCCGCTCTCGGAGGCGTAGGGGAGTTGAACCACGGTGCCCTCGGGGCCGGTTGCCACCGGACCGAAGCCACGCAGATCGAGGGAGCCCGGCCGGACCTTGGCGGGTTTGCCCTCACCGGTGTCCAGATGGACGTCCCAGCGGCCCTCCGTGAGCACCTCGGGCCCCGGCGGGATCACGGCTGTGTAAGTGTGCGGCCCCAGATGTCCGGCGGGCACCAGGGGAAGCCGGACGGGCCGCTCGTCGCGCGCCGCCTTGCGCCTGCGCAACACGAGCCGCAGGTCCTCGCGGCCCTCCTTGACGCCCGCCAGGCGCAGTCCGATCAGGCCGTCGTGCTCCACCGCGCACCCCACCGAGACCTCGGCGGCGGGGCGCGACTCCCGGCGGGCCCTCCGGGACATCCTGATGACCTTCTCGAAGCGCCCGGCGGCCTCCTCCGGACCGTAGCGGAAGGAGTCCTCGAGGGCCTGGAGGCCCATCGCCGCCCGGGTGCCCTCGTCCTCGACCAGGCGCAGCAGCGCGGCGGCGAACGCGTCCACGTCGTCGACCGGCGTGAGCAGGCCGTTGACCTCGTGCCGGACGATCTCCGACGGCCCGCCCGGGCAGGCGGTGGAGACGACGGGAAGGCCGCAGCGCATGGCCTCTGCCAGCGCCAGTCCGAACGACTCACGGTCCGACGTGGAGGCGGCCACGGCTGATGCCGCCCACTGGGCCTCCAGCCTGGGCTCCTCCATCATCAGGAAGACGTGGTTGTACAGGTCGAGGTCGGCGACGAGCGCACGGAGCGCGCCGTACTCGGGGCCGGTGCCGAAGATCCGCAGCTGCCAGTCGGGGTGGTGTTCGCACACTTGGGCGAAGGCCTGGATCAGCAGGTCGAAGCGCTTCTCGGGGACGAGCCGTCCGGCCGCCATCACGACCCGGGACCGTCCGTCGGCCGGACGCACCCGCGGCTCGGGCACGCAGTCGGGGTGTGCGTAGACCGCGATCCCGCCCGGCAGACCCGCTTCCGTGACGGCCGTGGCCTCGGCCGCGCTCGGCACGATCACGGCGTCCAGCCGGCCGAGCCCCGCCCACGCGCGGCTCTGCTCCTGCGCGGACAGCACGGTGCTCAGCAGATGCAGCTGGCCCAGCCGCAGGGCCCTGGGGCGGCCCCAGCGCGAGACGTAGGCCGCCAGCTCCAGGCTGGTGCCCACCACCACCTGGGCCTGGGTCTCGCCGAGGTACTCCTCCACCTTCTCGTCGGTCAGCTGGCTGTAACGCCAGGACATCTCCTGCGTGCGCGGGATGACCCGGGACGGGGTGAGCCGGCGGATGTCCTGCTTGTCGGGACGACGTCCCTCGCGCAGGTCCAGCAGGGAGAGGTTCCGCACCCCGTGGGCCGGTGCGACGGCCGGCCGGTCGAGCCAGCGGAACACCGAGACGACCCGGACCTCGTGGGTGTCGGCCAGCGCACCCGCGAGGTTGAGGACGGCACGGGTCGCTCCGTCGGCCGCGAACGCGTTCTGAACCAGGAAATCGATCTTCACCGCTGTGCCGGCTTCTCGTAAGGACTGGGAAGAGGGAAGTAGGCCTCGAAGAACGGATGGATCAGAGCTTCCTGATCAGCCACGTCGTCCTCGGTGGTGAAGGAGTCGTTCACGCAGAAAACGGCGGCGTCGCGCCGCTTGAGGAGCCTGTCGAGTTTCTTGGAGAGCTGGACCATCGAAAGGTGCAGGTAGGCGTACGGAATGGTGTCGGGCACTCCGCGCCCGGTGAAGTACGAGTAGTACGGATACATGCAGGTGCCGACGTCGATGTCAGTCCTGCTGCGGAACCGGGCGGCCGCGGTCGCCCGGAACACCTCCGCGAATTCCCGCTCCATCTCCTCCAGAACACTGCGTCGCAGCGGTACGGGCGTGTGCTTCATCGCGTCGATGATGGTGCGGCCGAACCGCGTCTCCAGGAGAGCCCTGACGTTCTTGCGGGCCACCTCGTGCGGCAGGTCGTCCGGCTGTATCGGGCCCATCGGAATGCGGACCGTGTCCGGGTAGTACTTGGACGCCCCGTTCGGCAGGAAGAACTCGTGCGGAGTGATCGGCCTGCCCACGAACACATCGTCGTTGAAGTGGATGAAGTGCTCGGAGAGTCCGGGGACGCGGTGCAACTGCGCGCTGATGGCGTGGGAGTTGAACACCGGGAGGCGGTCCGTCTCCCGGAAGATCTCCCGGTGCGACACCACGGTGATGCCCTCCGCGGCCTCGTCGAGCCAGTGCGGCACCTGGTCGTCGGTGACCAGGAAGATGTGGCGGACCCACGGGGCGTACATGTGCAGGGAGCGCATCGAGTAGAGCAGCTCGTCGCGGTTGATGTAGCGCCCGGCGCTCGCGGACTCCTCGTGGAAGACGTCGCCAGAGGCCTCGGCCCTGCGCCGCTGCCAGGCCGGATCGTCGCTGTCCACCCAGGTGTAGACGACATCGATGGGGAAGGTGATCTCGTCCGGGCCGGTGCAGACGAATTCCCGGCGGGTCGGCAGGCCGGTCGCCTCCTGCTTGCGGCTCCAGCGCCGCTGCTTGGCTTCCGGCTCCGTCCGGAGCGGCGGCGCCAGCCTGGAGAAGCGGTGCGGGGAGACGAGCGTCATCTCGCCCTCCACCGGGAGGAAGCTCGCGCCCCGGTTGATCCGGGGCGGCAGCAGGCGCCCCTCCTCCTCGCGCCAGAACTCGATGTCGCAGCCGTACTCGATGCCGTACACCAGCTCGCCCGAGGGGTCGGCCTGGAACCAGATGGCGCGCAGCACGTCCACGGTCTCCAGGCCCTGCCAGGAGGACTCGCGGGTGCCGAGGTGGAGCAGTTCGCTGGTGCGCTGGACGGGGACCCTGCGCTGGATGTACCCGGGGCTCCGGTTGAACAGCGACCGCAGCGTCTGGGCGACCCGGCCGCGGTGGGTGTCGCGCACGCCGACCGCCGACGAGGTGTCCTCGGTTCCGGGCACCACGAAGTGCTCGACGCCGGCCTGCGTCAGCGCGGTGGACACCAGCTGAAGGTGCAGGGCGCGTACCGCGAGAGGGGTCAGGCCCGGCTGGACGTGGGCCAGTCGGCGGTGCATGCCGACGGGAATCTCGTGCATGCCGACGGGCATGGCCCGGCTCGGCCGTTCAGCCGTTGCGTTGATCGGATGGATCACCGAATACTCCAGAACATCAGTGCGCCGTCGAGACGCCGGAAGAACACCGCTCACCCGGGTGGCCCGCTCCGCGGACCACCC
>NZ_JBHWZS010000245.1:0-12711 GCF_042728155.1 Streptomyces sp. NPDC060209 | reverse complement strand
CCCCGGTAGACACCTACCGGGGCCCGCCCCTTTGTGCGCTTCATCTGGCCGGTGAGCGTTCGAAGTGGCCACCGGAGTCAGCGGACCACTGCCGACTTGTCCGCGGCGATCACGTCGGCGGCGGTGCGGCCGTGCACGGCGACGGTCAACGCGGCGGCCATGGCCAGGGCGCGCGCAGTGTCGAGATCGAATTGGTGCTCATCGTTGGACCACCAGTGGTGCTCATGGGGGGAGCACCAATTGCCTTTGGTATTCAGGTACTTGCCACCGTGGCCACCCTCACCCCGCGGACCGGCGTGGAAGACCTCCCACTGACCGCCAGGGCGGAGGATGACCCGGACCACGTAGTCCGCGTAGTCGGGGTGCCCCACGGGGAGGGCGCACGCGGCGTACTTCACGGGCTCAAAGCTCACGACGGGGGTGTTCGTCATTCCCTCAGTACAGCGGTGCGTGTGCTCGCCGGACAAGGCCGCGCTCAACTGGCCAATTGGAGCGCCCAGTCACACCCTTTCGCGTGAGCCAACTTGGAACACAACTGTAAGTTTCACTTGTAGTCATAGTGCAACTGTGGGAAGGTGTCCGGAGATCAGCACCCCGAACACAGGAGCCGCGCCGAATGCCTGCCGAGTACGCCACCCGGACCCGAATCGCCGTCGACCGTGGCCGCGCCGAGGCCGCCCTCGAATTCGAGCGCGCCGCCGGGAAGGGGAAGGCCCG
Source organism: Streptomyces sp. NPDC060209 (assembly GCF_042728155.1). Taxonomy (NCBI): domain Bacteria; kingdom Bacillati; phylum Actinomycetota; class Actinomycetes; order Kitasatosporales; family Streptomycetaceae; genus Streptomyces; species Streptomyces sp. NPDC060209. The sequence continues at coordinate 11,994 of NZ_JBHWZS010000245.1, read as the reverse complement.
CGCCGCCGCCGCCCGCCGCCTCGCGGTGATCTACCGGGTAGAGGCCCGCCACCCGTACAGGACCCTGCACTACAACCCGGCCGGTTCTGACGCGCCCCTGCCGACGCCCGACGAGCTGCACCTCGACGTGTCCGGCGACCCCGAGCGCGTCGCCCGCTACCTGTCCGCCGTCCCGCGCTACCTCGCCCGCGTCGAGGCCCTCGCTACCAAGGCGGCCCGCGCCTACGGCCAGTGGGCCCGCAGCGCGGCCGGTGAGGACGCCCTCGAATACACGGATGCCGGCGGGCGCCGCGCGTACGCTCGCCGGTTCCGCGTCGAGGCGTTCGCGGCCGTCGCGGACGCGTTCGGGATCTCCTCTCTTCCCCGGTACGTCGACCCGGCCGCGCCGATGTGGGACCAGGCCGCGCGCATCGCATGGGACGTCGTCAAGGCCGAGGGCCCGGTGTCCCTCTACGCGATGCACGACGAGGCCGAGGCCGAGGAGCTCCTCGCCGCCGCGGACCGCACCCCGGACCCGGCCGCCGAGGCGTTCGAGCGTGAGCTCGCCGAGCTGCGCGCCGCCGAGCGCCGCCGCAGTGCCCGACTGTTCGCCGCCCTCGACGGCGAGGAGCTCCCGGCCGACGAGGCGCCGGTCGAGGAGGCCGAGGACGTCGTCGAGGACCAGGAGGACGAGGAGCTCCCCGCCGTCGAGCTCACCCCGGTACAGCGCCGTTGGCTGCACACCGCCGCCGCGCACCCGGAGGGCCTCCTCCCCGCGTCCGTGAACCTGCGGACCGCGCGCACCCTGGGGGCGGCCGGGCTCATCCAGTGGACGCGCCCCCAGGGCCGCACGGCGCCCGTGGCCGAGGCGGTGTGGAAGCTCGACGCGGGAGAGGTCCGGATCACCGCGGCGGGCCGCCGCCGGGCCTCGACGGAGGAGCGCGAGCGCGTCGTAATCGTGGCGTGCGGGGGCCGGAAGGCGGTGTATGCCGACGGCGTCCGCAAGGGCGAGCCGGTGATCGGCGAGCGGGCGGGGGCGCTTTACGTGGGGAGCTATCACCGAGCGATGCGCCGGGCGGCCGACGTCCTCACCCAGGGCGGCCGGTCGGGGCGGGTGCTGATCCTGTCGGCCAAGTACGGGCTTGTCGAGCTCGACCAACACCTCTTGAACTATGACCTCCGGGTGGGCGACCCGGGCACGATCGACGGCGAGACGCTGCGCCGGCAGGCGCACGAGCTCGGGATCTCGGGCGCGGCCGTGACGGTGCTCGGCGGCCGGGCGTACGTCGAGCTCGCCGGGGAGGTCTGGGACGAGCTCGCCGCGCCGCTCGCAGGCACTCGGGGGATCGGCGAGCAACTCGCCCGGCTCGCCGCCATCTACGACCCGGCCCGCGCCACCGTCGAGGCCGCGGCCGAGGACGTCGTCGAGGACCAGGACCAGGAGGACGAGGAGCTCCTCGACTCGCCCGCCGCCCCGGTGCGGCCGGTCGAGCTCGCCCACGCCGCCCGGCCGCGCGGGCGGTCGCACCCCCTGTCGCGCCCCCTGCCGACGGCCTGTCTCGCGTCTGGCGTGACCTGCGCCGACGGCGCCGTTCCCCCGGCCCTGCGGGCGGCGCGACAGGGGACGAGGCACGAGGGCGGGGGAGTGTGTCCCTCGAACCGGTGGACCGCCGCGCGGCGCGATGTACGGCGCCCCGACATCGGGCACGGTGAGCGGGTGCACCGTCCCGTGATCGCTCTCGCCCTCGCCGCCCTCGCCGCCCTGGCTACCGGGTGCGTGTCCGTCCCCCCGGCGGACGACAAGGCGCCCGGCCCGCGCGCCCGGCCCGTCGTGTCCGCCGCCCCCAGTCCGGCGAGCGTCACCCAGGCCCCGGCCCGCGAGGAGCTCACCCGGACCGGCCCCGACCCGTCCCCCTCGCCCTCCTCGGCCGCGCCGCGCCCGCGGTCGACGCCGTCCGCCGCGCGGGCCCCGCGGTCGACGCGGCCCGCCCCGGCGGTTCGTACCGCCGCGCCCCCGCGGACTCACCACGCCCGGCCGCCGGCACCGCAGCGCCGGACAGTCCGGCCGCCGGTCCTGCGGCCGTCGCACCACCCCGCACGGCCGACTCACCGGGCGCCCGCCGCGCCGAGCTACTCCATGCGCGACGTGTGCCGGGCCGCCCAGGGCGTCACCGATCCGAGCCTCGCCTCGCTGTGCCGTAGCACGTACGGGGGATAGACGGCCGCGCCGAGCGGCCACGCCGCGCCGCGAGTGCGAAAAGCGGCGCCGGGATCACGGATGCGGCGGATAGCCTTCCGCCATGTCATCACTGATGTTCCAGCTCCCTGAAAAGGGCCGCCGCGTGACCTTCATCGGCAAGGGCGGGTCGACCAAGACTCACACCCTTGCCCACGTCCGCGGCCACTGGGCCCGCATGGGCTACCCCACGGCTGCAATCGACTCCGACCAGCCGGGCGAGGACGAGGACGGTTCCCTCTACGCGTGGGACCAGATGTGCGGCGGATTGGTCAAGGACAGTCCTGTCACGGCGCAGTACAGCGCGCTGCACCTGCCGGGCACCATCACCAAGGAGACCCCGGCCGGTGGCCTCCTCGGGATCGACACCGGGGCGTGGTCCAACACCCCCGGCGGGACGCATCACTCGGCGCTCGCCATGTCGGATCTTGCCGTTCTGTGCCTCCAGCCCGCCGAGGGTGAGCTCCACCGGTCGGCGTCCGTGTGGCTCGCCCTCAAGTACCTGGAAGACACCACGGGACGCCGCCCCGAGCTCGTCGTCCTGTTCACCCGGACCCACCACAGCGCGAAGGCCAACGACGAGGCCCGCCGCACCCTGGAGAAGCGCGAAATCACCGTGTTGGAGTCCAGCGTCCCGAACCAGCAGGGCGAGGGCGGCTACTCTCGCGCGTTCGGGAACGCGCTCACCCTCGCCGACGACGACCCCATGCATAAGGTGGCTGTCGAGATCCTTACGAAGGTGGCGATTCAGTAGATGAGCATGGATGCAGTGTTCGGCGACGCCATGACCACCCGGGGGCGGGGTGTGGGGACGGGCAAGCCCGAGAAGCCCGCAGTACCCGCCACGTTCACCGCGCCCGGAGTGCCGGCACCCGCGGGGACACCGGAAGTCGAGGCCGCTCCGGAGACTGAGGCCGGGGCGGCGCCCGCCCCGGCCGAGGGGGGCATCCCGCCAATTGGCGGGAAAGTGTTCGATGAGAATTCGAACAGCGACGAGGGGGGCGCACCGGCCACCACCGAGGCGGACGACGCGGGCAAGGCCGTGAGTCCGCTCTCCGAGGAGGACCGGCTCCTCCTGAGTCAGTGCGAGGGCCGGATTCAGGCGTTCGGGAAGGCGGCGGCCGACGCGGGCGAGGCGTTCGACACGATCAAGGACAAGGAGCTCCACCGGCACTACCGGATGACGTGGGCCGAGTACACCATGGCCCGGTGGGGAGTGTCGGTCTCGCAGGTCGACCGCCTCATTGCGGCGGCGCCGGTCATGCGGGAGCTGTCCATCCCGAACGAGGGCACGGCGCGCGAGCTCGTCCCCGCCTACCGCGAATGGGGCGCTGATTCCGCGCGGGCCCTCTGGGACGGCACCAAGGAGGGGTCCGAGAACAAGCCCACGGCCAAGGTGTTGAGGGCCGCCGTCCAGAGCGCGAAGGAGAAGATCGGGGAGGGGAAGAAGGTCCCCGCCCCGGACAAGCTCCTGAGCCTCGCACGCAAGACGGTGGCGCGGGTCGTCAAGGAGGACGCGGCAGCCAAGGCAGAGAAGGCCGCCGCGAAGAAGGCGCCGGCACCGGCACCGGCCGCCGCGGGGGAGGCCGAGACGGGCGGTGCGGGTGCACCGAACGGCGGGGCGTCGACATGGGCCCTGCCGGACAGTGCGGTACAGGAGTTCTCTCGCCTGTTCGCCGCGCAGGCCGAGGCGTCGGGCCGCGCGCCCGAGGATGTCGCCCTCGAAGCGTTCGACGTGCTGCGTAAGCACTACGGCGCGACGGGGGACCAGGCCGCCGCGTAGGCCGCCGCAGAACCCGCCACACGGCGCGGCCCCGGGAGTTCACTCTCCCGGGGCCGCGCCGTTTCGTGCCTACGGTCAGTCGGCGGCGGGAACGGTGCGGCCGACGCCCTCGGCGAGGAGCTCGGCGGGGAATCCGTCACGGCACCACGTCACCGCGAGATCCGAGGCGAAGCCGTTCCCGTGCAGCAGCGGGCCGTGTTGACTCAGCAGACGTGCGGCATCCTCGGCGGGCACGGGGATGCCCAGGTATGCACGGCCGGGCCGCGGCCACGTCAGGTCACGAGCTGCACCGTCCTTGCCCGCGCACCACGCGTGTTCGACGGGCCACGCCACATCCCACGCCAACCCCTCGACGTAGACGAGCTCGCCGCCGCTCGCCCATGCCCACGATGCCGCCTCGGTGTAGCACTTCCCGGGCTCGCCGGGCGGGGTGCCGCCGTCCGGCCACGGGGCGGGGGTGAACAGGCGGCCGTGCGCGAGGAGGAGCGCCGACAGACTGTTGTGCACCCAGCCGGAACGCTCCCCGCGCAGTGCGGCATCCCTGCGCAGGTGGTCGACGAGCTCGCCCTCGGCTGTGGCGGGTTCGGTGTAGGGCATGGGCGGGGCTCCTCCTGGTGGTCGAGCGGGCACCGGTCGAGTGTGCCCGTTCCGGGCGGCGGCCGGGAGGTTCTCGGCCGAACCCGCCACGGGTGCACGGGCGGCCGGCACTTCCGCCCGGCCCGTACGGCGAAACCGCAGGTCGTACCGAACCCGCCATCTCGTGCACCCCCCGGCGCCGACTCCGCCACGGCGTGCACCCTCTCGGGACGTCGGCCCTGGTCCGGGGCCTGTGACCTGCGAGAGTCGGGCCCCGCTGGTGGATCTGAAACCGCCATTCCGTGCACCCCCCTGCGACCAGGGGTTATGACGGAGCCTCATATTTTATGAGCTGGGGACATACGGACCCCCGTCCGGCAAGGCCGAACACGCGCGGCAAACTCTCAGCACAACTTGTAGTTGAGTTACAACCTGTGTCATGGTGAAGGCCCACCGACCCAAGGAGGCAGCACCGATGAACACCCCGACCCCCGCCGAGCTCCCCGCCACGGCCCGCACGTTCGTGGTCGACGCCGAGACGCGGGCCCTGTTCGAGGACGTCGTCGCCGAGGCCCGCCCCGAGCTCGGCGCCGTCCTGGCCACCGTCCGCGCCGACGAGGTCCCGGCCGGGGCCGTCGTCCTCGGCTGCTATCCCGACGGCGTGAGCGTCGAGGAGGCGACCCCGGCCGGGGCGATCACGCACTCGGACCCGTACACCGCCGCGCCGCGCCCGTACGACTCGGCGTGCGGTTGCCTCGGATGCACCGAGGCCCGCGGCTGGTCCGGCCCCGTGATCACCCTTGCCACCGAAACGATGTGGGACGCGTGCGACCCGGTCCCGGCTGCCGCGCCCGTCCTGGTCCGCCTCGCCGCGTAGAACCCGCCCAGCACGAGGGCCCCGTCGCACACGCGACGGGGCCCTCGGCGTTCACCGGTCGAGGACGCTACGCCTCGGCCTGCGGCTGTCGGTCCCACAGATGCACGGTGCTGCCGGTGCGGAGCGGTGCACCCGGCGGGCCCTTGATGTGCCCAGGAACGATGCGGTCCTCGTGCTGGCAGTCCCCGGCGGCGTGCCCGCCGGGGTTGAGGCAGGTTGAACGGCGGTACGGACGCACGGGCCACCGGCAGGACCACGACGGTTCACGGCGGCCGGTGCTTGCTGCGGCGTCGGCGGCGGCGGCTTCCTGGGGCGGCCGTTGGGCGGTGTGGACGTTGACGACGCGGACGGCCGACGAGCCCGTGATGCCCTGCCGGGCGTCCCGCTTCCTGCCGGACCGCTCCCGGGGGATCTCCTCCACCTCCGCCCACCGGGTGCCCCCGGCGGCCGTCATGAGCTGCCACGCGGTGTAGAGGTTGTGCGTCCACACGTCGGTGGTGTCGGGCCGGGCCGGGGCGAACTCGGCGCCCTCGATGAGCAACGACTCGTTGTCCCAGTTGAGCGGTCCCCCGGGGACCTGGTGGCGTTCCGCCTCGATCATCCCGGCCGTCATGACTGACCCGTCCCGCATCGTGCCGAGCACGGTCTCCGGGGGCAGGCCAGAGAACAGGTTCCGGGGGCTGTAGAAGGTGACCCAGATACCCCGGGTGCCGGGAGGAATCGCGGCGTAGCCGTCGCTGGTGGTGTGGCCCCATGTCACCGGCTGACCCTCGACGTTCACGTCTTCCGGGGTCCACGCGGTCCACGACGCGGCCACGATCGGTGTCGTGACCTTGGCATCGACCCCGGGCCGGGCGGCGAGGGTGTCCGCCAGGGCGGCCCCGACGTCTTCGACGTAGCCGCCGATGGGCTCGCCGAACACGATCAGCCCGGACTCCGCCGGCAGGCGGTCGATGCTCGCCCGCTCCCGGGGCGGAGTGGCGGCGGCGGCCAGGGCAAGGGCCGTCATGTCCGCCGTGGCGTAGTAGAGCTCGGCCTCTTCGAGCCGGGCCCGCTCTGCCTTGTTGAGCAGGATCGCGGCGAGGGTGTCGGCCGCAATCGGCGCGTTGCGCATGGTGGGCACGATGGAACAGCGGCCCGCGCGGATCGCCTCGCGCATGGTGATGTTGGACGGCTCTGACGCGGTGAAGTCGACGAGCTGTGCGCGCCACTCCGGCAGTTGCCGGGGGTCCGGCGGCACCCATCGGGTGGGGGCGGCTTGTGTCATGGGCGGTGCCTTCCTGGTCTGTGATGATGGAGGCCGCGGCGGGCCGCCCCTACTACCGGTGGGGGCGGCCCGTCGTCCTGTCGGCACCGTAGCGCCGTGGGGTGTCAGCGGGTGCGCTTGTCGGGCAGGCCGGTGCACTCGGGGTAGGGCACCCATCGGCAACTCGGCGCGCGGCCGTCACACCGGGGGCATACGGCCGTGACGGACGTCAGGGGGAGGCCGTAGACCCACATGAGGCAGGAGGGCGCCCGGAAGGGGCCGGGCTCGGTCGGCCGTCGGTGCAGCGCGGGGAGGTGGTTCCATCGGCGGTCGGCGGCCGTGCGGCCGGACGACTTCCCGGCAGGCTCGGGCCGGTGCTGCTCTAGCCAGTAGTCGAGGGGTGCCCGCTCTTGCCGGGTGAGGGTGCCGGCGGGGACGAGCTCGGCGACGACGTCCTCGACCCAGGCCGCGGACGATGCCCCGCGCTTTCGGCGCCGCTCCTCCCATGACCACATGAGCTCGGCGAGGGTGACGGCCTCGGGGTAGACGACGACAGGTGCCGCCCGGCGGCGGTGCCGGGTCATACCGAGGGCCTCCTCGCGGGTGTGCCAGACGTCGGCGACGCCTCGCCCGCCGTCCCGGACGGGGCCGCGACGGCGAGGGATGGACACCCACCACCACAACATCACTTGATGGGCGTCCGCGAGGAGAGCGTCACCGACGGGCCCCAGGCGGTGGACGAGCTGTCGGTGTCGTTGCAGCGCCCACCCGAGATCGGGGACGGGGGCCGTGTCAACGAGGTACCCGCCGTCATCCCCGGCGAGCCACCGACGGCCGCAGGGGCACGGCCGCCAACGGTGACCGGTGGCGGCGAGCCACGCCCCGGGTTCCATGCACAGCGGGCAGGCCGGCAGGGGAGCGGCGCCGAGCTCGTCGGGCCACGGCTCGATGCGTACGGCCTCGACGTCGGCGACGCGCTCGGGGTGCGCACTGGGGAGAGCTCGGGACAGTTGGTCGGTGTCGCGGTCGACGAGGGCGGCGAGTCGGTCGAGGCCCTCGGAGGAGAGGAGGAGTTCCTCGCGCTGCGCGTCGAGGCCCTCGGCCGGGAGGTCGAGACCCTCGTCGAGGGCCCGCAGGAGCCGAGGCAGATCGGGGCCGTTGGCGGCGGCCGTGCGAGCGAGGAGAGAGAGCGTCGTCTCGCCGTGGATCAGCGGAACGCGGATCGGGAGTCCGAGGGAGGACTCCGCCGAGGCGGCCGGGTCGGTTTGGGTCATGGCGGCACCGTGGCACACCGGACCGACAACGCGTCCCCGAACGGGTGACGTCCCGTCCGGACGAGGGGACGGCCTGTCGTCATCTTGGCGCGTCCCTGTCAAGTTTCCTGATGAATCCACGGGTGGACCCTCGGCCCTTCTGTCGTTTCTGACGTGTCCTTGTCAAGTTTTCGGGGAAGCGCCGACGCCCGGCCCAACGGCCGGATGCGGGACGGCGGGCCCCGCTCCCCGTACGCTTGCAGGGGCCGCCCCGCGCGCCCGGGGGCCTGTCGCGTGCCCTGTCGTGCCCCCTGTCGTGCCGCGCCCTGTCGTGTGCTGTGACCTGCGCGAACGCCCCCGCCCCTCCCCCCGCGCGGGAGACGCGACAGGGGGGCGCCGACAGGGCCCGTCGCCGCCGGGCGGGCCGCCGCCGGGACCGCCTCGGCCACCGTCTCGGCCACCGTCTCGACCGCCGCCGGGACCGCCGCCGGGACCGCCTCGGCCGTCTCCTCGACCGCCGCCTCGGCCTCGGCGTCCGGGACCAGGAGGCCAATCTCGGCATACGCGGGAGTCGACAGGAGGACACCCATACCGGCCCACCCGGGCGCGTCCCCTTCCCGTCCGCGCGCCACAACGCACCCGTTGTCGAGCCGCTCGATACCGGTCAAGGTCACCGGGGCGCCCCACGTTTCGGGGGAGAGGGGACCGCCGTCCCCGAACCCGCCACGGACCGGCACGCACCGCCCCGGGGTGCGGACGACGTCCCCAGGCTCGACCGCGTCCCATGTGGTGACGCGCCACCCTTCCGGTGCCACGGTGCGGGCCCGCATCCGGCGCGCGGTGTCTGCCTCGGCCGCGGCCCGGACGTCGACCAACCCGACGAGTCGGGCCGCCGCCTCGGCGCGGCTGGTGTGGTCGGTCCGGCGCGTCTCGTCGAGACCGAGGGCCCACCATGTGCGGCGCGTCCGGTAGACGTGTCCGACCGGTGCGCCATCGACCGACACCGGGTAGCGACCCTCGGCGTCCCGGCGGCCGAATCGGTACCGGGGTGCCTCCTCGACCGCCGCCTCGGTCGGGGCCGGCACCGGAGCGGCCTCGGCCCGCGCAGCCTCGGCAGCGCGCTGGTTCCGTGCCCACTCTTCGCGGTCCCGCGCGTACTCCGCCACCGTGGCACTCAGCGCGCGGACCCTGTCGGCCACCGGGGCGATACGGTCGGCCGCCTCGGTCCCGCGCTCCCGTGCGGCATGGTCGTGCAGCTCCTCGGCCGTCTCCAGTGCGGTGCGCGCCTGCCGGTACCGGGCGCCCGGAACCTTCGTGTTCGCGTGCCGCGCGTCGTCCATCAGGGCCCGCATGATGACCAGTTCACCGGCCATGCGCTCACACAGCACCCGCGCGGCGTGCTCGCGGTTCCGCGCGTCGGCGATTGCCTCGGCCCGCCACTCGTCCGCGGACGTGTCGACGATGCGCACGGCCGTGCCCGCGTACCGGCTCACGGTGCAGTACCCGACGCTCCACCCCTTGACGGTCCCTCGGTCGGTAAGCGTCGGGTACGCGATGAACGGTGCGCCGTTGACCGCCGCAAGAGCCTGCCGCGCGATCCACACGAGACGGAGCGCGTTCGTCTCTCCGATGCGGCGGTCAGCACCCTGCGCCCCGATCCACGCGTTCGGACGGCGCGCGGCCTCGTAGCGCTCCTCGGCGTCCGCGAGGGACCACTCCGCGCGCTGCAACTCGGCCGCCGCCGCGGCCTCGGCCTCGGCCCATGCGAAAGCCTCGGCGACCGTGCGCGCGTCCGCCTCGCATCCGTCGGCCAGCACGCGCGCACGCTCGGCGCAGTCCCGCGCACGGGCGGGGTCCGTGATCTCTGCGCCGTCCCACCAGTCACGCCGCGCGGAAAGCTCAAGGTTGTACGCGGTCCGGGACCGGCGGTCGATACGGGCGAGCGCGGCCCGCACCCGCTTGCCCTCGGTCTCGTCGAGCCGCTCAACGGGCATCGCGTCATAGATGTTGGTCCGGTGCCGGACGGCCGTCACCGTGAGCTCGTACGCCTCGGCCGCGCGGGACGCGTGTCCCTCCGCCTCCTCGGCCCACTGGCGCGCGGTCCGGCCGTCGCACGTCGCTACCGGTGCCGCAGGCTCGACCGCGGCCTCGGCCGCACGGACCGCCGCGCGCCGCTCCTCGGCCTCGGCCGGACCCTCCTCGGCCCGCTCGATAGCCTCCTCGGCCTCGGCCCACTCACCGCACAGCATGAGCTGTCCAGCGGCGTGAAGCTCCTCGGCGTCCGACATGATCAGTTCGCCGATGCGGACCGCCTCGGGGTCGACCGTGCGCGCCGCACCCGACCCGTACCGGGCGAGCACCGCGCACATGATCTCTCGGCACGCGCACAGCCATTCGCCGCACCCCATGCACTCGTCATCGGCCGCGGTGCGCGCAGCCTCGGCCGCCTCCTTCGCAGCCTCGGCCGCATCCTCAGCAGTGCCGAGGGACTCCCGCGCCGTCTCCCGCGCATCCTTCGCAGCCTCGTAAGCGCGGTCCGCCTCGGTCTCGTACAGGGCACCGGTAGCGGCCTCGGCGTACTTCCGGCACTCATTGGCCGCACGCTGCGCCCGCTGGAAAGCGCGCTTGCACTCGACGACCGCCTCGGCCGCTCCCTTGGCGTCCGCCTCGGCCTGGTCCGCCTCGGCGTCCGCCTCGGCCCAGGTACGCGCGGCCTCGGCCGCCTCCTGCGCCGTCTCGGCCGAGTGCTGGAACCCGCCCGCAGCGTCGGCGCACTTGCGCGCCTCGGCGAGTGCCTCCTCGGCCTTCTGTCCGGCCTTGACCGCGTCGAGTGCCGCGCGGGCCGCAACGACACCGGCCTCGGCCTCGGCGCGCGTCTCGGCCGAGACGTCACCCGCCGGGACCTTGACCTCCTCGACGACAGTCTCGACCGCCGCGCCCGGAAGCGACTCCATGCCGGACCGGTACCAAGCGACCGTTTCGCGGTAACCGCGGCCCGCCGTCGCCCACTTGCCCGCGCGCCATGTGTAGCGGCCCGTACGGGAGTCGGACGGCGTCGCCACAACAAGCGTCCACGCCTCGGCCGTTGCGTCGCGCTCGACCATGACGCCCCACCCGCAACCGGTAGCGGCGGCGGCGAGCGCACCCAGGGTGCGGGGGGCGCCGGCCGACAGGGCGTCAGCAACGGGCATCGGGGCGGAAGTCGAGGTCATGCGCGGTTCCCTTCGGATCGGCCGCCGGGACTTTCCCCCGGCGGTTGGTGCGGTCCCCACACTAGCCAACTTGCATCACAACTACAAGTTGAACTGTGAGTTTGGGTGCGTCTTTTCGACGTCGGGACCGAACCCGCCACGGGGTGCGCCGAGGCCGTCCGGGGCCCGCGTCGGCCACCGGGGGAGATCATCCGAAACGGGCCCAGGGAGGGGCCTAGGTGGCGCCCTACGGGCCTAGCGACACCCCGGCGGCCCGCAGTGCACATACGGGGTCGAGGCGGCGAGACGGGCGCACAGCGGTTTTCCCTGGTCAGTCGGGTTGTGGATAACGGGTGCACCAAATGGCGGTATCGGGACTGACCAGGGGGAACGGGGTCTACGATGGCCGAACCCGCCACGGGTGCACGGCAGTTGGTAAGGGTTGAAAGTTTGGAGGCACCTCTTACTCGAACAACTTATTGGGAACGGTTCCCAATAAGAGGGCCCGTCGAACGGCCGTTCTCCCTGGTCACTCCCGAACCCGCCACCTCATGCACCCCCCGACCTTTGTTCGATTTCCGCACTGTGGAAAAAGCGTGCACGAAATGGCGGGTTCTGCGATCGGTTACGATCGGTCTCCGAGGCCGGCACCATGCGAAAACGTGGGTTGAGCTGGGAAAACGCGGTTATCCACAGGGGTGCACCGTATGGCGGGTTCCACCTAGTTCCCCACACTCAAGCCGCAGGCGCAGACGTGATCCGCGAAGCGGATCACCGCGGCCCGCGAAGCGGGCCGCATAGCAGACAGCGTGAAACGCTGTCAAGTGATCGGCGAAGACGATCACTAGGCATA
>NZ_JBHWZS010000244.1:0-12747 GCF_042728155.1 Streptomyces sp. NPDC060209 | reverse complement strand
CCGCGGTCGCGGTTCCCGCCCCTCCTCCGTGCTCGGCCCTTCTTCTCGCCGCACGGTCCGCTACGCCATCGTCTTCACCTCTATCTCCGCGTCCGACGCCACCTCACCCGCGGGACGGCGCAGCAGCAGCCACCCCGCCAGGGCTGCGAGAGCCGCCACGGCGCCCGAGACGAGAAGTGCGGAGTCCATGCCTGCGACGAAGGTGTCCGGGACGACGGACGCCGCCCCGGGCCCGAACGAACGAGGTGTGATCCCCAGCGAGACCGACCGGAGGGCCTCGTCCAGCTCCGGCCCCGTCAGTTCCGTTCCGCTCTCGGCGAGGCGCGCCGGAAGCAGGGCGTCCACCCGGGCCACGAGCACCGCGCCCAGCACGGCGGTGCCCAGGCTCCCGCCGACCTGCATGGCGGTCTGCTGGAGCCCGCCGGCGACGCCCGAGTGACGCAATGGCGCCGCGGCGACGATGAGATGGGTGGAGGCCACGATCACGGAGCTGAAGCCGAGCCCCAACACGATGAACCACAGCCGTAGTTCGCCCAGCGAGGAACCGCCACCGGTGGCGTGCGCCAGACCGGTGGCGGCGACGGCCGTGATCACCATGCCCAGCAGGGCGGGCGCCCGCGAGCCGGTACGCCCCATCAGCAGGCCGGTGGCGATACCCGCCACGACCATGGCGAGGGTCAGCCACAGGACCAGGACCCCGCATTCCACGGGGGACATTCCCAGCACGTTCTGCAGGAAGAACGTGCAGACGAACGGCACGCCGAACATGACGAAGGAGACCAGGACCATCAGCAACACCCCGGCCGAGAAAGCGGCCGAGCGGAACAGCGACAGGGGCACGAGCGGTTCGGGTGCCCGTGCCTCCCACACGCAGAAACCGGCGCCCAGGACGCAGGCGCCGGCGAGTGCCCCCCAGATGCGGACGTCGCCCCAGCCGTATTCAGGGGCCTGTACCGATCCCCACAGCAGCGCGAGCAGTGTCCCGGCGAGCAGGAACACGGCGACGGGATCCGAGGATCGCGTCGCCGTGTCGAGGCGCGCCTCGCGCAGGACCAGCAGGCCCATCGCGATGGCCGCGATGCCGAGGGGCAGGTTGATGAAGAAGATGGACTCCCAGCTGCTGTACTGCACCAGGAGTCCGCCCACGACCGGACCGGCCGCCGTCGCGATGCCGAGCGCGCCACTGCGGACGGCGATCGGACCGTTCAGCCGGTCCGCGGGGAACGTCGCGCGCAGCAGGGCGAGGGTCGGCGGCTGCATCAGTGCGCCGAACACCCCCTGGGCCACCCGCAGCGCGGTGATCGAGGCGATGCCCTCGGACAGGCCGATGGCGACGGATGTCGCGGCGAAGCCCGCCGTCCCCGCCAGGAAGACCCTGCGGTGCCCCAGCCGGTCGCCGAGCTTTCCGGCGACGACGAGCATGGCGGCGAGCGCCAGCAGGTAGCCCGTCGTCACCCATTGGATCTCCCCGACCGACGCCCCGAGATCGGCCTGCATGTCGGGCTGTGCGACGGCGACCGCGGTGGTGTCCAGGGACACCATCATTCCGCCCAGCGCCAGGGGTGCCAGCGTGAGCCACGGGTGCCCGCGCAGGCGGTTCATGCCGCGGTGCGTTCCGGTGCCGGACTGGTCCGGGCCTGCGGAGGCTGCCATCCGGGCGGGCCGAACACGTAGCCGGCACGGTCACGCCAGGAAGACGCGCCGCGGATGTCACGGAACATCTGGGCGAACTCGTGGACCTGGATGCGCCAGATGCTGTGTGTGGTGATCTGCTTCGTCAGTCCGTAGGTGGGGCGGTGCAGCTCCGGCTGGAACGTCCCGAACATCCGGTCCCAGATGATCAGCATGCTGCCGTAGTTCTTGTCGAGGTACTCGGGGTCGCTGCCGTGGTGGACCCGGTGGTGGGAGGGGGTCACGAGGATGGCCTCGATCGGACGCGGGAGCTTGCCGATCTTCTCGGTGTGCGCGAAGAGCCCGTAGATGAGATGCAGCGAGTGCATCGTGAAGACCAGGGCCGGCGGGACACCCATCAGGGGAAGCGGCAGCCACATCAACTTCTCGAACCACTGGGCCCACTTGCGCCGCAGGGCGACCGAGACGTTCAGGTACTGGCTGGAGTGGTGCACCTGGTGTCCGGCCCACAGCAGCCTGATGCGGTGGGTCATGCGGTGGTAGCAGTAGATGGTGAGGTCGACGCCGATGAAGAGAACGACCCACGTGTACCAGGAATCCGCAGGCAGCTGGAACGGTGCCACATAGGCGTAGAGCCATGCGTAGAAGAGCAGAGCCGCGGTGCGCAGCACACTCGAAATGGCTAGGGCCCCGAGCCCGGTGAGGATGTTGGCGCGGGTGTCCTTCGTCGAGAAACGCTCGCGATCGTCGTCATCGAATCGTATCGCCACGAATTCGACGAGGATAATGACTGCGACAGCGGGAAGCGCGTACATGATGGGGTCGTGAAGGCGTTCAGATAGATGGGACAGCAAGAGTCCTCCCGCGTCGGACGATGGAATGTCGGGTAACTGTCGCCCACTTCCGGGGCGTAGCGAAGGTAACAGTGGGCACGATTGGTCCCGCTAAAATCCCGCTAATCAGTAGGCGGTCGACAGAACCCGGCGCAACTCCAGCGAGGGGTCCCTCGACAGGATTGTCGTGTGCAGCATCCGGAGCCGTTCGCCGGGTTCCAGCCCGAGCTCGTGCACCAGCGAATCGCGGACCCTGCGGTACGCCTCCAGCGCCTGCGCGACGCGTCCGCTGCGGTACAGAGCCAGCATGAGCTGCGCGTGGACGGTCTCCCAGGTGGGGTGCTCGCCGGCGAGCCCGTACAGCTCCGCGACGACGTGCTTGTGCTGGCCCAGGCTCAGCTGGATGTCGATCCGCCGCTCCAGGACCTCGATGCGCCTCTCGTCCAGCTGCCGGGCGAGGTTGTCGAACGTCGGCAGCCCGCGGAGGTCCGCCAGGGCGCCACCTCGCCACAGGGCATGGGCGGCATGAAGGCTGACCAGCGCTTCTTCCTGACGGCCCTCGGCAGTGGCTGCCCGAGCCTGCTGGAAGTACCGGTCGAACTCGTGCAGATCGAGCTCACCGGCCAGCACCTCCAGCACGTAGCCGTGCGGTTTGGTGATCAGACGGTTCGCGAGTCCCCCGTACTCGTCGAGGTATTTGCGCAGCTTCGACACGTAGACCTGCAGAGCGGTGCGGGCGGTCCTCGGCGGGTGGCCCGCCCAGAGCGCCTCGGTCAGGCTGTCCCGGGAGACGACCGTCCCGGCGTGCACGCAGAGCAGGGCCAGGACCGACCTGATCTTCATGGGCTGCGGCGTGACCGCGCGGTCCGCGTCGACCAGCTCCAACGGCCCCAAGACATTGAATCGCACCATTCGTTCCCCCGTCGCACTCGGTGGTGCTCAAACAGCGGACCGCGAATTGCGGCCACAGCGGGACGATGCCGGAGCCTGCCGGGACGGGCAACCCATAAAAAGCACCGCGGCCATGGGGTCCCCTTAGATATCCGGGGCGGCCTCCGCGCAACCCCCTACTCCGCCCCGACCCCCGTGATCTTCTGGGGGCCCCTTCCCCGACACCGGAAGTTACCGAATAGGGGTTATCCGCCCGGGAGTGCCTGCCTAGGATTCCGTGCCGGCGCACACTGTTTCGGCGGCTCCTATTTTTCGAGGAAATCACGTGAAGGAAGTCATCGATACTGTTCTTGCAGGCGATGCGACATCCAAGGATTTCGAATCCCTCCGCATGCCGGATAGTTATCGGGCGGTCGTCCTCCGCAAGGAGGACGTCGGCATGTTCACCGGGATGGCCTCCGGGGAGAAGGATCCGCGCAAGTCCCTGCACGTCGATGAGGTCCCGGTTCCCGAACTCGGTCCCGGCGAGGCCCTGGTGGCGGTGATGGCCAGTTCCGTCAACTACAACACCGTCTGGAGCTCGATCTTCGAGCCGGTGGCGACGTTCGGCTTCCTGGAGCGGTACGGCAAGCTCAGTGACCTGAGCAAGCGCCATGACCTCCCGTACCACGTCCTCGGTTCCGACCTCGCGGGTGTCGTGCTGCGCACCGGGCCCGGCGTCAACGCCTGGCACCCGGGCGACGAGGTCGTCGCGCACTGCCTGTCCGTCGAACTCGAATCCAGCGACGGCCACAACGACACGATGCTCGACCCCGAGCAGCGGATCTGGGGCTTCGAGACGAACTTCGGCGGCCTGGCCGAGATCGCCCTGGTCAAGTCCAACCAGCTGATGCCGAAGCCGAAGCACCTCAGCTGGGAGGAGGCCGCCTCCCCGGGCCTGGTCAACTCCACCGCCTACCGCCAGCTCGTCTCACGCAACGGCGCCGGCATGAAACAGGGCGACAACGTCCTCATCTGGGGCGCCAGCGGCGGACTCGGCTCCTACGCCACCCAGCTCGCACTGGCCGGCGGCGCCAACCCCATCTGCGTCGTCTCCAGCGACCAGAAAGCCGAAATCTGCCGGAAGATGGGCGCCAGCGCGATCATCGACCGCAACGCCGAAGGCTACAAATTCTGGAAGGACGAACACCACCAGGACCCGCGCGAATGGAAGCGCTTCGGCAAGCGCATCCGCGAACTCACCGGCGGCGAGGACGTCGACATCGTCTTCGAACACCCCGGACGCGAGACCTTCGGCGCGAGCGTCTACGTGACCCGCAAGGGCGGCACCATCGTCACCTGCGCCTCGACCTCCGGCTACAACCACGAGTACGACAACCGCTACCTCTGGATGTCACTCAAGCGAATCATCGGCTCCCACTTCGCCAACTACCGCGAAGCATGGGAAGCCAACCGCCTCATCGCCAAAGGCAAGATCCACCCGACACTCTCCAAGGTCTACTCCCTGGAGGACACCGGCCAGGCAGCGTACGACGTCCACCGCAACCTGCACCAGGGCAAGGTCGGCGTGCTGGCGCTGGCCCCCGCCGAAGGCCTCGGCGTGCGCGACGCCGAACTCCGCGAACAGCACATCGACGCCATCAACCGCTTCCGCACGGCGCGGACGGACCAGAGGGAAGAGAAGGCAGGGCGATGAACCCGTCAGTAGTAGGCATCGTGGGGCTCGGATCGGTCGGAGAGCCCCTGCTGCGCGCGTTGCGCGCGGCCGGTCACGACGTCGTCGGTGTCGAGAGCGATCCCGACGTCCTGGCACGGGCGGACCGGCGGATGAAGTCCGCGGCTTCGGCGGACGGGCCGGGCGGCGGGGACTGGGTACTGACGACCGACCTGTCGGAAGTGGCCCGCGCCGACGTCGTCATCGAGGCCGTGCCCGAGGACCTGGTGACCAAGACCGATGTGCTCCGCCGGGCCGGTTCCCTGTGTGCGCCCCATACGGTCCTCGTCAGCACCACCGCCGCGCTCTCCCTCGTACGCCTCGCCTCCGCGTCCGGAAGGCCGGACCGGACCCTGGCGCTGCGCTTTCTGCGGCCCCCGTCGGCCGGGGGCGCAGTCGAGCTGGTGGCCACGCCCATGAGCTGCGCCGAAGGTGTCGGTGTGCTCGAAGCCCTGACGGCATCGCTCGGACTGACTCCCGCGACGATCGGCGCACGCGCGGGCGACGACGCGGTCGGTCTGGTGTACCGCTTCCTCAACCGCGCGGTGGCCATGATCGAGGAGGGATACGCCGACCGCGACGCCATCGACGCGGCGATGCGGCTCGGCTGCGGGTTGCCGCTCGGGCCCTTGCAGCTCCTGGACGAGCTGGGCCTGGACCATGTGCACGCCGCGCTCACCGACCGGTGGGAGCGCACCGGAGACGGCACCTTCCGCCCAGCACCGCTCCTCGGCTCCCTGGCCGGCGCCGGGGCACTCGGCAGGAAGAGCGGACAGGGCTTCTACGCGTACGACGAGACCGGCACGGCCGAAGGCGCGGTGCGGGCCCCGTCCCTGGCGGGCGCCCTCCATGACGGCGGCGGTGCGGGAACCGCGGACGTCCTGCGGGTAGGCGTCGCGGGCTCGGGCACGATGGCCCGCGGCATCGCGGAAGTCACCGCGGCGGCCGGGCTGCCGACGGTCCTCGTGGCCCGCAGCCGGGAGAAGGCGGACGCGGCGGTGGAGGCGATAGGCGCCTCGCTGACCCGCTCCGTGCGACGGGGCAGGGTCACCCCCGGCCGGAAGGCGGCGGCACTGGGACTGATCGAGGGGGCCGACAGCCTCTCGTCGCTGGGCGACTGCGACCTGGTGATCGAAGCGACGGCGGAGGAACTCCCCGTCAAGCAGGCTGTCTTCGCCCAGCTGGGCGAGGTGTGCCGTCCGGGCGCTCTGCTGGCGACCACCACGTCCAGCCTTTCCGTGGCGGCCTGCGCGGACGCGTCCGGGCGCCCCCAGGACGTGCTGGGACTGCACTTCTTCAATCCGGCGCCCGCGATGCGGCTGGTCGAGTTGTCCCGCACGGCCGCGACCGGCGAGGGGAGCGTCGCAGCCGCCCGGGCCTTCTGCGACCGGCTCGGCAAGACCACGGTCGAGTGCGGGGACCGGGCCGGTTTCATCGTGAACCACCTGCTCTTCCCCTACCTCGGTGACGCCGTCCGGCTGCTGGACCGCCACGACACCTCGATCAAGGAGACCGATACCGCCCTGAAGCAGGGATACGGATATCCGATGGGCCCGTTCACCCTGCTGGACAGCATCGGTCTCGACGTCTCACTCGCGATCATGCGGCGCCTGCGGGCGGAGTTCTCCGCACCGGACTTCGCGGTGCCGCCCATGCTCGAAGAGCTGGTCGCCGGCGGCTCCTTCGGCCGCAAGAGCGGCCAGGGGTTCCGCCGCTGGTCGTAGGAGGGGAGAGCCGGGGCCTTGGCGACCCGCTTCGTACCCGGCGGCCCGGCCCGGGCTACATACCGCTCCGGGCGGGTTTCCCCCTCGTCAGCAAGCCCATGATCGGGGGGAGGTCCGATCGCCCCCGGACCCCGAGCTTCTGGTACGTCCGTGTCAGGTGCTGCTCCACGGTGCTCGTCGTCACGAACAACTCCTCGGCGATCTTCCGGTTGGTGCGCCCCTGGGACGCCAGCATGGCGACCCGCTGCTCGGCCCGGCTGAGCACCTCGACGCGCCCGCTGCCCAGCCCCTCCGCGAGGTGTGGGCCGTCCCGCAGGACCGTCCTGGGCCGCTCCCGTTCCCCGTCCCTCAACGACCGCGCCGGAACCGTCACACGGGGACCGCCGCCGAATCGTTCGAGCGACGGCGCCGACCGCTCCCGCGGTCGCCGGCTGCCCGTCTCCTGTTCCGAATGGCAGTCACGGAGCAGCCGTTCGGCCTCTCCCTGACGCCCGAGCCCGGTCAGTGCCTTGGCGGCGTACACCTGCCAGTCCAGCGACACCGAGGAGTTGAGCTTCCACGCGGCCATCAGGTCACGGCAGGCGTAGAAGTCGCCGAGGGCTGCTTGGTACCGGCGGACCGACAGGTGGTACCTGCCGCGCGCCTGGAGATACAGAAGCCCCGGAACCGTCTCGAACATCGCCTCGGGCAAGGGGATCCTGAAGCATTCGGCGGCGCCTTCCTGGTCCCCCTGCGCCATGCACGCCAGCACCTTGGCGGACAGGGGGATGCACAGGGCGATCCCCCATGCCGCCGGACTCAGCAGGTTCAGCGCCTCGTCGGCCCGCCGACCTGCGACCTCGAAGTTCCCGAGCCGCGTCTCCACCGCGGCACCCGCCGCGGCGAGGATCGCCCGGACCGTGGGCGACCGGTGGTCGGCGTCGCGGTAGAGCAGGTCGCACCACTCGGCGGCCTCGTCGAGCCACGCGGCGTCGAACAGCGAGGTCAGGGCCGCGCCCACGGCGGCCAGGGAAGGCTCCCGCAGGGACGAGCCCTGAAGGAGCCACGCGGCGGTCTCGGCGACACCGCTGACCGGCCCCTCGGACCGCAGGGTTCGCAGCAGCAGCGCCCCTTCCGACTCCGGGTCCGCCGCCCTGAAGAACGGCGCCGAAGCCGAACCGCCGAGCGCGGCACCATCGACGTAGCGGGCTCCCAGAGCCGGATAGACGTAGGCGAACCAGATCCGCAGGATCTCCAGACGCGTCCTGGACTCTCCGTCCAGCCGGCCCTCCACGGCATCGAGGTCCGCGCACACCTCCTCGGCCACCTGAGGCCGGCCCTGCCACAACAGGTGGGCGGCCAGCCGCATGCTGTGGCGCGGGGTGAGAAGGCCGCTCCGGTGGTCGTCCAGCATCCTGTCGAGCTGGTACGGAAGCGCCGCGGGGTTCGTTTCCCATTCCGCCTGGACCAGTTCGGCACGGATCGCGGCCAGCTGCCGATCGTCGCGACACGCTTCGTGCGCGGCCCGAAGCAGGGTCACGGCCCGTTGGGCGTCATTGGTACGAAGGGCCTGGTCGGCCGCGTTCAGCAGAGTGGGGAGCGCCCAGCTCTCCTCCACCGGGCCGCCCGCCACCAGGTGGTCGGCGACCACCGCCGAAGCGGCGCTGTCCGCGTACATCAGGCGGGCCGCCTTGCGGTGCAACGCGGCGCGGCACGCGGGGGCCATGTCCGCCAGCACCGTCGTCCGGGCCGCTTCCACGTTGAACTGTCCCCGGCCGGTCAGGCCGATGGCGTCCAGGACGCCCATCGCCGGTGCGGCACCGCCGCCGTCCACATCCATCAGCCGCTCGACCAGTGTCGGCGTTGCTGCCTTGCCCAGCAGGGCGATGCCGTGGCCGATGCGCCGGACCGGCTCGCTCACCTGGCTGACCAGGTACTGGACCGCCAGCCCGAATGCCTTGCCCGTCACGGGGGCGGACCCCTGCCCCTCCGCCGTGGATGTCTGACGGTCCATCAGCAGTGCCTGCAACAGCAGCGGGTTGCCGCCCGAGGCGCCCTGCCAGGCGGCCACCGTCCCGGGAGGAGCCCCCGGACAGGCCACCTGGTACGCGATCGCGGACGCGACGCTCTCCCTGGACAGCGGCGTCAGATGCACCAGTGCGCACCGGAGGTTCCGGACGAACTCGGCCGTCAGGGTGGAGGTGGCCTCCGGCACCTCGGTGCGCTCGCCCAGGACGATGAGGACCCGAGAGCGCCCCACCCGCCGTATCCCGTACAGCAGGCAGTGCAAGGAGGCCGGGTCGATCTCGTGGACGTCGTCGACGGTGATGACGACGAATGCACGCTCGGCCAGCTGCCGGATCACCCCATGGATCGAGTCGATCACCTGGATCACCTGGGAAGGCGGGAGGCACGAGGAGTCCCAGCATTCGGCCGGAAACCGCCGCGCGGCCTCCAGAAGGCCTTCCAGCTCGGCCGCCTGACCGGACGACAGCCCCCTGGCATCGGTCAACTGGCCGATCACCCCCATGGGCACGTCCCGCTCCGCGCGCGAGGCGACACCCGTCAGGAGGACCGCCCCTAACGCTTCGGCGTGTGTCTGGATGTCGCGGAGCAGGGTGGTCTTGCCCATTCCGTGCACCCCGGTGACGAGCACGGCCCTGCCGTCGCCGCCTTCCGCCTGCGTGAACATGTCCCTGAGGACTGACCAAGCACGCGTTCGATCCAACAGATCCATAGAGTTGCCTGCCCCCGTGTCTTCGCAAAGCCTGGAACGTTGATCAACCTGTCTCGGTGACTTGGCCACGGGGCCGCGTTCCGCTTTTCACCCGGGGCACCTCGCCTCCCTCCCGCCGAACCACCACGGGCTCGGCCGCCGTCCCCCTGGAAGCCCGGACCGGTCGCGTCGGGCTCTCTCGACCATGCTCGCGTCCGGCCCCGGCCGAAGCCGTCGGCATACGGCCATCACCCTCGCGGACGCCTGCCAGGGGTAACTGCCCCTGGCACATGCACGACCGAAGCCCGCGCCTCGCCCAGCAACCGCCGGGGCCGGGGGCAACCCTAATCGAACATGCGCTCTAGCGCGGTCACGTAATCTACCCACAACAGGTGTCGGCAACAAGGAAATTGAGGAAACCTTGAGCTCCGCACCGCCGGTAAGGTTTCGAGATCAACCATTCTGCATCTCTTGCCGCCCATAAATGAGCGGAGGTCTCCATCCGGCCGAACTCCGGCGATCAGGACCAACCCCCCATGTCGGCAATTGGGAACACTTCGGTTCCGCGCGGTTCGGAGGGCACTTCCACAGGAAACCAACAGGTCGCCCGATCCAGGACAAGCGCGTTACCAACGCCTTATCAACGGGGCATCACGCCACTTGAATCCGAATCCGGGCGCACCTGAAAGCGCGCGTCCGGCCCGGACATCTCACACACCGCCCCGGCCTGTCCCTCGCCGCCACCGGAGCCGCGACCGCCGCCCTACTCCCCCGCATCGCCCTGTCCCCCACGGCTCCGGCCTGCACCGACGCAGGCCGCCCAGGTCACGAACTAGAACGTACGTCGATGCGTTCCGAGAACGATCGCGGTCGGATGCCATGGGACTACTCGCGAGAATCAAGAGCAGTCGGTTGGCTCACGTCGACTCGCCGGCGTCCCTGTTCCGCCCGTCGAAACTCGTCCGGTGTCGCCGGTGGATCGAGGAGTGCGGAATCGGAGGCCACGTACGCCGCCGGCCGGGCGTCGATCCGGCGCCAGGACTGCGGTGGGGCCAGGATCTGCTCGCCTTCGGTCAAGACCCCGTGCCGACAACGTCGGTGATCAATGGCGCTGGCCCCTGATTCAAGGGCTGCGCCCTAATGCCCGGTGGGACAGCGCGCGGCGTCGGATGCGGTGCATCGCAAGGCGGAGGGGCACCCTCATACCGGGCGTATTCGGGCGATCCGACAACGCGGCGAGGCGCCGTAGCCGTCGTCGTGCACCCGCCGGGGATTACGGGACAGCCACGGGACAGCCCTCAGATCGCCGCGACCAGCCGCTCGGCGATGCCGGCGGTGATCGCCTCGGCGTGATCGGTCAGATAGAAGTGGCCCCCGGGAAAGACCTGGAGTTCGAAGGATCCGTCGGTGCGAGCCGCCCAATGGTGGAGCTCACCGACATCCACACGGGGATCGGCGTAACCGGTCAGCGCGTACACGGGGCAGGTCAGCGGAGCGGTCTCGGTGTAGCGATAGGTCTCGGCGGCCCGGTAGTCGGCTCGGACGGCCGGCAGGACCAGGCTCAGCATCTCCGGATCCCCGAACATGCCGGCCCCGGTGCCGTCCAGCCCCATGAGGTCGGCGACGATCTGGTCGTCGGACAGCAGGTGCAGCCCATCGTCGACCACGCGGTCGGGGGCCTTGCGGGCTGACACGAAGAGTGCGGCGGCCGGATGGCTCGCGTCGCGGAGCCTGCAGGCCACCTCATAGGCCAGGGTGGCACCCATGCTGTGCCCGAAGAGCCCCAACGGCCGGTCCGTGTACGGGGCGAGGGCCTCGGCCACATGGTCCGCCAGCACCGCCATGTCGGGGATGTTGGGCTCGGTGCGGCGGTCCTGACGCCCCGGGTACTGAACGGGGAGCGCCTCGATTCCCCGGGCCGCGAGGCCCCGCGACAGCGGAAAGAAGAAGCCCGCGGAGCCGCCGGCGTGCGGGAGGCAGACGAGCCGGGCAGTCGGGTCACCCTGGGGGTGGAACCTGCGAATCCAGGAACCGCTGTCGACAAGAGTTTCCATGGCTTCCCTTTCCAATTATCCCCGGTTCGATATCTGTCCTACGTAGCGAGAATGTGGGAACGGCTTCCCCGGGGACAACCCCTACTGATTCTTCTGGGGGATGACGGAGGGCTTAGGGGGATTCCGGTCCCCCCGCGCCGGTCCCTACGCTGGCACGCAGGTCCGTGTCGATTTACGCCACGCACACCGTTGCCGGTCACGCCAAGAGCGTGGAGAAGGAACCCATCGTGAAAGAAATAGTCAGTGCCGCTCTTTCCGGCGATGCCGGGAGTCTGGATTTCGCTGGTCTCCGTGTCCCCGAGAGCTACCGGGGGTGCGTCATCAGGGACGGGGACGCCGGAATGTTCGAGGGCATGGAGACCGCGGAGAAGGACCCGCGGAAGTCCCTGCATATCCAGGAGGTGCCGACACCCGAGCCAGGGCCGGGCGAGGCCCTGGTGGCGGTGATGGCCTCGTCGGTGAACTACAACACCGTGTGGTCGGCCATCTTCGAGCCGCTGCCGACCTTTGCCTTTCTGAAGCGGTACGGCAAGCTCAGTGACCTGAGCAAGCGCCATGACCTCCCGTACCACGTCCTCGGCTCCGACCTGGCGGGTGTCGTGCTGCGCACCGGGCCCGGCGTCAACGCCTGGCACCCGGGCGACGAGGTCGTCGCCCACTGCCTGTCCGTCGAACTCGAATCCAGCGACGGCCACAACGACACCATGCTCGACCCCGAGCAGCGGATCTGGGGCTTCGAGACGAACTTCGGCGGCCTGGCCGAGATCGCGCTCGTCAAGTCCAACCAGCTGATGCCGAAGCCGAAACACCTCAGCTGGGAGGAGGCCGCCTCCCCGGGCCTGGTCAACTCCACGGCCTACCGCCAGCTCGTCTCGCGCAACGGCGCGGGCATGAAGCAGGGCGACAACGTGTTGATCTGGGGCGCCAGCGGCGGACTCGGCTCCTACGCCACCCAGCTCGCACTGGCCGGCGGCGCCAACCCGATCTGTGTCGTCTCCAGCGACCAGAAAGCCGAAATCTGCCGGAAGATGGGCGCGAGCGCGATCATCGACCGCAACGCCGAGGGCTACAAATTCTGGAAGGACGAGCACCACCAGGACCCGCGTGAGTGGAAGCGCTTCGGCAAGCGCATCCGCGAACTCACCGGCGGCGAGGACGTCGACATCGTCTTCGAACACCCCGGACGCGAGACCTTCGGCGCGAG